>NZ_JAUBTX010000079.1:0-16040 GCF_036705185.1 Microcoleus sp. B4-D4
GATCACCCTGAATACTCCAATAAGCAACTTTTCTTAGAGAACATCCAATTAGTTCAGCAGTTTGAGCTTGTGTATTTTCGTTATTTAATAACAAAAAAATTAAGGATCTTTGCCGAATGTCTGGATGCTCATGCTCTTTTAATACTTGTTGAAGAGTTTCCTTTGTTTCGGAACTTAGAAAATTTTTAGCAGGCATTCACTTTTTCTGAATATCATTATGTTATATTATACCAATATGCGTTTTAAATGCACAACAGCTTAGCAGCTTTGGGTTGAACGACGCACAGCCTTGGCAATTCAAATTTGTAATTAGTAATTGATAATTTGCCAATTGCCATCAATTATTTAGTTAATTGAAGTAATGCAAAATAAAATATCCTTGCTATTTGCCAAGGATTTAATTAAAATATATAATGTAAATATTAACATTTTGCAAGGACATACTTATGGCTTTGACGATTAACAATCTCATCGGTGATTTGACTGGATTTCCTGTATTTGCTGGCGGCGGGCCGCGTTTTTTGGCATTCGCTACACCAGATGAGATTGACGTAGAAGAGGGAAATTTATCGTCTTTTCCCTGGGGAGTTTGGGGACTAGACGGCAACGATACTATAGCAGGTTCGTCGGATTCTAACGAACGGCTGCTAGGAAATAATGGGGATGATATTATCGGCGGTGGCGAGGGAAATGATATCATTTACGGCGGCAAAGAGAACGATCGCCTGGATGGAAATGATGGCAACGATTTAGTTAGGGGCGACGCGGGAAACGACATTATTTTTGGAGGGTCTGGAAACGATGTCCTGCGGGGAGGGCAAGGAGACGATGATTTAGACGGCAATGATGGCAACGATTTCTTGGTGGGCGATCGGGGAGTTGACGTACTCACGGGAGGCCCCGGTGCTGATATATTTGTGCTCAGAAGCAACGACGAAGGATTTGGAGTCAATGCAGCCGATGTCATTACAGATTTTAATTTTGAGGAAGGCGATCGCATCGGTTTGACTGACGGTTTAACAGAACTAGACCTCCTCTTCACTGACGACAATCTGATCGCTTACGATAACGACGGAATTATTGATGATATGGTGATTCGCAATCGAAGAGACGGACGGATTTTGGGGGTAGTTTTAAACACAGATAACTTTGAGCTTCTCGGTTCCTTTGAAGAAGCCAGTCCGTTTGCTTTGGCAATTAACGGTACTCAGTTCCAGTTTTTGGCTTAGTTTTGTGTAGGCGGAAACTAAATCGAATTGTAGGGTGCGTCAGACTGTGATTGTGAAGCGATTATTGAAAGCTGGTATCTCTGACGCACCCGACTGAAAATTTAATCGAATTGTAATTGTAGGGTGCGTCAGACTGTGATTGTGAAGCGATTATTGAAAGCTGGTATCTCTGACGCACCCAACTAATTGTGTTAGTTGCAAAAGTCATAAGATAGTTTTTATGCTAATCTACAAGTAGCAACTCGAACTCGGGGAAATTATAAATGACCGCTACAATTCACCCGCAATTAACTGCACTCCCGGAACAGCGGTTAATTTTGCCGCTATCAATGACTTGGGAACAGTTCAAAGCTTTGGATTCCTTGCTAGAGTACACTCGCAGTGTTCGCTTGTCTTACCTGGACGGATATGTAGAAATTATGACACTTTCGCCGGAACACGAAACCATTAAATGCCTGCTGGCGTTGCTGCTAGGCCAGTTTTTTTTAGAAAAAGATATGAGTTTTAGACCGACGGGTAGCGCTACACTCCAAGGGGAAACAAAAGGCAGCAGCAAGGAACCTGATTTATCTTACTACTTTGGCGAGGATCGGCGGCAGCGAGAAACACCTGATTTGGCGATCGAAGTTGTTTTTACTAGCGGCACTATTAATAAACTGGAATACTACCGCCGATTTAACGTAGCGGAAGTTTGGTTTTGGCAAGACGGAGTGTTTTCGATTTACCAACTGAAATCGGAGGGTTACGATCGCATTTCGAGGAGCGTACTTTTGCCAGATTTGGATCTAGAATTGCTGGGGAGATGCCTGCAAATGTCGGAAGAAAAAGAAGCTTTGAAACTGTTTCGTGATGCAGTGCGAGCGGGTTAACCTAGAAGATATACAAATAAAATATGGCAGAGTAATGCCGGCAATGGCGGAAATATACGAAATGTACGAAATGTCATAAAAATCGCAATCATCCGCAAACATCCAGGCTTTCTGGTTTTCAGAAATTTTATTTTAATCTATACTATTCGGAGTATAAAAAGTCTTACTCTTCAGCAATAACCTATGAATAGGGATTATTCGCGCTTTGATTCCCTCACCAGCATCCTAGCAGGAACAGTAACGGTAGCATGAATAGTCATCTTTGCACAAGCGCCCGTCTTTGCAAAAACTCCCCAAGAAATTGCTCAATTAGCGATTTCTACCACCGTTCAAATTAATGGCAAAACAACGGGTAGCGGGACTGGATTTATCATTGCCAAACAAGGCACGACTTACACTGTACTGACAGCTAATCACGTTGTTGCCGATCGGGATACCTATACAATTCGCAGTCATACGGGAAAAGATTATCCAGTAACCCGTAGTGTACTATTGCAGAAAGGCCAGAATGCTCCAGATTTAGCAGTCGTAACATTTAACAGTGCAGAATCTTATCCAGTTATAACTTTAGGCGATTCCGAACAAGCTACTGTTGGAACAGAAATTTTTGTGTTTGGCTATCCAGGTATTCCGCCTAGCAGAAAAGATCAAACTGAACGCAATTTTGAGTTTTCACCAGGCTTTGTTACCAGCCGTCTCTCGAATCATTCAGACGGTTATACTTTGCGCTACAATGCTGTCACGAAAGGCGGAATGAGCGGAGGGCCTGTATTTGATGGAGAAGGGCGTGTAGTTGGGATTCACGGAGAAGGCGATCGCGATTACGATCGTGTCACAGATAGGGACAGAAAAGTTGTCACAGGTTTAGCCATTACTAAAACAGGATTCAATTCAGCGATTCCTATTAACACTTTTCTATCTAAATTATCCGAGACTGGCTTAAATCGTTCTGCTCTTTTGATAAATACCTCTCCAACAGCTAATGTACCTCTAAAACTGAACAATCCGCAAGATGCTAAGACTTATTACGTTCGGGGCTTAACTCGCTTTGACAAGGGAGATTTGTCAGGGGCTGTTGCCGATTTTAACCAAGCGATTCAAACTCAATCCGATTATTCAGAAGCTTATTTTTATCGAGCCCTCGCTTATTTCGATTTGAAACAAATGCCCAAGAGTATCGCTGATTATAGCAAGGCGATCGCCCTAAATGCCGGTTATGTTGATGCTTACTACAATCGTGGGCTGGTTTTGTCGGCAATGGGAGACAAACCGGGGGCGATCGCAGATTATACTCAAGTCATCCGCTTGGATAGAAACTTTGCAGCGGCTTACAACAACCGAGGATTAGCACTTTCGGACTTGGGCGATCAAAAAGGGGCGATCGACGATTTCAATCAAGCGCTGCAAATTAATCCCGGTCGCGCCAACACTTATTTTAACAGAGGATTGGCGCTGTTTCGCATCAATAACGATCGCTCTGCCTTAGCTGATTACACTCAAGCAATTCAACTCAATCCCAATTATGCTAAGGCTTTTGCTAACCGAGGAATTACGTTGGTGAGAATGGGAGATAGACAAGGGGCGATCGCAGATTTGCAACAAGCTGCTAATTTATTTAGAGCTCAAGGAATGAACGATGATGCTAAAAAAGCATTAGATTTGATTGGTCAATTGCAAAGGTCAAATTGATTTGATACAGAATATTTGTAGGGAAACGGCACTGCCGTGTCCGTATTCGCCGTAGGGAAACGGCACTGCCGTGTCCGTATTCGCAGAAATACAGAAAGAGGACACAGCAGTGCTGTGTCCCTACCGAATATCTGTATTACTAAAACCTTACCGTCACCAAAATCACCCGCCGAGGCTGATCTTCCGCTTCAATAGTATACTCAACTCGCCCAAAACCTTTCGGCCCCGGTTCAACTAAATCGTAGCGAGAAGTCACCGTACCCGCCGCTGTATCGTATTGAGCAAAAACAGCACCGGGATTCCTCCCAGCAGACGCATCGGCATCTCCTCCCCAAGAACTCATATCATCTATTCGCGATCGCGTTGGCAATACAGAAGCCGCGATTTCTGGAGGTGTTAGTCTTTGATCGGCTAAGACTTGTTGAGCGTTATGAATAGCGCACATTGTCGGCCCAGAAATTTTGGAGTCGCTGTATTGATCTTCCCACTTTTGCACGAAGCCAAAGCCAACATTTGGGCCGACTTGCTCTTGTCTTTGCCGGCCCCAAAGCCGACTGGTATCTGATGCAAAATTAGAACCGCTGCCAGTTACGGCTAATTCGGTTCTTTTGCTGGTAAAATTGCGGTTGACAAATTCTTTGTCTGCGGTGCGAATGGCGTTAGCCACTGCTAATTCTACTTTGTTGCTAACATTACTATTCCCTTGTAAGATTGTTGAGAGAACGCCGGGGATGGGTTCTGCTCCGCAATATTTTTGAATTCCGTTAAAAACGCGATCGGCTGATAAGGCACTAATCGGAAATTCTAGGGAATAAGCTTCGGCAGGTTTGGGGAAAAAGATGCCGGATGTTGCGGAAGCGGCAAAAGAAGCGCCACCCCAGATGACGATCCGATTGAATTGACGGCGGCTGAGGCTCATAATTTATCTTCTCCCTGGAGAGCTTGCGCCCGGTATAACATGAAACCAGAAGAAGTAGTACAATTCATTATAGTTGTTACAATTTGTTGCTCTGGAACAAGAGATATCAATAGCCACACTTTTTCCATTACTGACATCTACCAGCATTGTATTGACCTGCCCAGCTTTCCCTACCTGGGAAGCTACTTGATTTCCATCTACATAAACATCTATTTTCGCAGGGGGTTTGCTATCTTGATCCCTAACTCCATATTCTATTCGGAGAGAGGCGCGACCCCCAGGCAGTCTACAGGTGATACCGAAAGGTTCTGCTTTCAGAATGCTGGTGTGTATTTCTCTGGCTATGGAAACATCTGTACTTATAGTTCTATAATAACTACTCTTCCATCTCTCAACACAGTTCAGGTCGAGTATATACATTTCGCGCTGGGCCTGTGCCACTTGTGCGCCAACTGTCGCTAGAGTAAAAGACAATACCCCAGCCGACAACAAACCGCTAAGCCACCGCACTCGCTTCATAAAAATATCCTGCTAATACCTTAATGAACTAATATAAAGGATGAGCTGTGTAGGAAAAGTCCTGACTTTAGATAGATGACAAAATCAAAAATGTCACAATTGTACGAAATATCAGGTATAATGAATGGTGTAAACTCCAGCTTCTCCCTAATCTATGGATATTGCCGAAGTTTTGACACTGGCAGATGAGCTAATTTTTGCTAAGACGGGAAAGCATTTAGATTACGTGCAAGAAGCTATTCTACGGGGCACTTTACAAGACACAACTTACACGCAAATTGCTCAAGAAGTTTACTCAAGTCCAAGTCATGTCAGAAATGTCGGATCACAACTTTGGAAAATACTTTCTAAAGGATTAGGAAAAAATATTACTAAAGCAAATTTTAGGACTGTATTAGAGAAGGAAAAAATTTATAATTATCAATTAGCTATAGTTGGCGATAATATTAAAGTTGGCGAGAATGTCACAGTCAATAATAACTTTAACGTTTGTCGTGAAAAAGTACGATCGCCCAAAACGCCCCAAAACCCGCAACCAACATCAAAACAGCCCCGCATCGACTTAAGCGACGCACCGGAAATCTCCACATTTTACGATCGCACATCCGAACTCACCACCCTCGAAAACTGGATTTCAAGCCGCACCCGTCTCATCACCATCCTAGGCTTATCCGGTATTGGCAAAACCGCCCTGACACTCCAACTAATCCCACAAATTCAACACGAATTCGACTGCATCATCTGGCGAAGCCTCCGCGACGCACCAGCCCTCCCAACACTCCAAACCGACTTAATTCAATTCCTATCGCAGCAGCAAGAAACTGAATTACCATATTTAATCAACTATTTGCGATCGCACCGCTGTCTCATCATCCTCGATGATGTGCAAACAATTTTCAGCAGCCAACAACTCGCAGGAACTTACCAACCAGGCTATGAAAATTACGGCGCATTCTTCAAACAAATAGCAGAATCATGCCACAACAGTTGCCTAATTTTGATTAGTTGGGAAAAACCCAGAGAAATTGCAGCCTTAGAAAACCGCCAGAAAACTTGTCAAACATTGCAACTCAATGGTTTAGGCGAATCAGCGCGAGAAATCTTCACAGAAAAAGGATTAGCAGAATCAGAAAAATGGTCAGAATTGATCGATCTTTACCGAGGTAATCCCTTGTGGTTGAATACAGCAGCCGCTGCAATTCAAGACTTAATTTAACGGCAATATTTCAGATTTTTTATCCTATGATAGCTTAGTTTTAGGAGATTTAGAATATTTATTGCACCAACATTTTCAGCGCTTGTCAGACACCGAAAAACAAGTAATGTTCTGGTTGGCAAATCAAAACAAAGCAGTCGAGATATCCAAAAAGCCAGCCCTTCTCGAATTATCCGCTTCCGAATTCCTAAAAGCCGTCGAATCCTTGAGACGGAGGTTGTTAATCGAAAAAGTCCAAAAGGGCGATCGCACCCTGTTTGCAGTCCAAGGGGCGATCGCAGAATACATAAAAAATCACACGTTGCAGCATTCTTGAGAACAGGCTCTCCGGCCTGTTCCACAATATTATGAATTAATTTTATTGTGGGGTGGGTTTCTAGCCCGCCCTGAAAGGATTATTGAAAAATTAGCAAAACATCAATCCAAAAACCCCCGTTTAGCCTTAAAATAAAAAAGACTGACTAGCCAACAAAGCCCTATGTTTGAAGCCCTTGCCGATCGACTCGAATCCACCTGGAAAAAACTGCGCGGACAGAATAAAATCTCCGAGAGCAACATCCAAGACGCCATCAAAGAAGTCCGCCGCGCCCTCCTGGAAGCCGATGTCAACCTCCAAGTCGTCAAAAACTTTGTCGGAGAGGTAACGGCCAAAGCACAAGGGGCAGAAGTCGTTTCAGGCGTCCGTCCCGACCAACAATTCATCAAAATCGTCCACGACGAACTCGTCCGCGTCATGGGGGAAACCAATGTACCCCTCGCCACCGCCGAATCCGGGCCCACCGTCATCCTGATGGCCGGTTTGCAAGGAACCGGGAAAACCACGGCCACCGCCAAACTAGCCCTGCACCTCCGCAAGCAAAATCTTACCGCACTGCTAGTCGCCACCGACATTTATCGACCAGCCGCGATCGACCAATTGCTTACCCTCGGTAAACAAATCGACGTACCAGTATTTGAATTAGGCAAAGATACCGATCCCGTAGAAATCGCCCGCCAAGGGCTCGAACGCGGCAAAGAACTAGGCGTAGATACCATCATCATCGATACAGCAGGCCGCCTGCAAATCGACCAAGAAATGATGGCAGAATTGGTTCGCATCAAACAAACAGTACAACCCCATGAAACGCTGTTAGTTGTTGATGCCATGACCGGCCAAGAAGCCGCAAATTTAACCCGCACTTTTCACGAAGAAATCGGGATTACCGGTGCAATCCTCACCAAATTAGACGGCGACAGCCGCGGCGGTGCAGCCTTATCCGTGCGCCAAATATCCGGCGCGCCGATTAAATTTGTCGGCGTAGGCGAAAAAGTGGAAGCATTGCAACCATTTTATCCCGATCGCATGGCATCGAGAATACTTGGCATGGGCGATGTCTTGACGCTAGTCGAAAAAGCGCAAGAAGAATTCGACATCGCCGACGCCGAGAAAATGCAAGAGAAAATGCTCACGGCAAAGTTTGACTTTACCGACTTTCTCAAACAAACCAGACTGTTAAAAAATATGGGTTCCCTCGGCGGCATCATGAAAATGATTCCGGGGATGAACAAACTCTCAGACGAACAAATGCGGCAGGGAGAAGTGCAGCTAAAACGCACCGAAGCCATGATTAATTCAATGACTATTGAAGAACGCCGCAATCCCGAACTTTTAGCAAGTTCTCCATCCCGTCGCCGCCGTATCGGCAAAGGCGCAGGCTACGCCGAAAATGACGTAACAAAACTCGTCAGCGACTTCCAAAAAATGCGTACCATGATGCAGCAAATGAGTCAAGGCAACTTTGCAGGAATGGGAGGAATGCCGGGAATGCCAGGAATGGGAGGAATGCCGGGAATGCCGGGAATGGGCGGCCAGAAGAAAAAGAAAAAGAACAAGCCTAAAAAAGGTTTTGGTCAGTTGTAATCGAAGGAAGAGGGAAGAAGCAAGAAGGAAAAAGGAAAAAGTAGAAACCGTAGGGTGCGTCGCTATTGATAATCTGCAAGTCAGCTTTAAAGTATCACAGCGACGCACCCTTCACAATAGTTTTTTGTTACCAAGTTTTACCCAAAAAACCCTGGAATTGAATATGGTACAAACATTTACTGAACCACAAACTATATCTCTAGAAGTGCCGAATTCGATCGCCCTATTAGTCACCGGCGAACAATTCGAGGCTTTAGCATCGGCAAATCCCGACTTGAGATTAGAAAGAACCACAGAAGGAGAATTAATCGTGAATCCACCCACCGGCGGAGAATCCAGCGAAAGGAATTTCAACATTACCGGGCAACTTGCTCGCTGGTGCGATGACAACGAGGATTTAGGATCGGGTTTTGACTCTTCGGGAGGATTCATCCTTCCTAACGGTGCTAACCGTTCTCCCGACGCTTCCTGGGTGAGTCGAGAACGCCTCGAAGCCTTGACACCAAAACAGCGAAAAGGCTTCGTTCCCCTGTGTCCAGACTTTGTAGTAGAATTGCGATCGGCATCTGACAGTCTCCCGACTCTCCAAGTAAAGATGCGGGAATACATGGAAAACGGGGCGAGATTGGGTTGGTTAATTGACCCGCAAAATCGGCGGGTAGAAATTTATAGACAGCAGGTAGAAGTAGAAATATTAATCGATCCAGCCGAGTTGTCCGGTGAAGATATATTGCCCGGATTTGTGCTAAATTTGAGGCGTGTGTGGCGTTAAAAAGCTTCTAATTGTGATTTGTCGTTTTTTACGCGCAGCCTCTCTAAACACTTGGAATTGCTTGTCTGAATTCGCGCATGGATTGAAGGTGATTTTCCATATTGATACACCGCGCCAATAGTACAAT
The DNA here is from genome assembly GCF_036705185.1 of Microcoleus sp. B4-D4. Classification (NCBI taxonomy): domain Bacteria; kingdom Bacillati; phylum Cyanobacteriota; class Cyanophyceae; order Oscillatoriales; family Microcoleaceae; genus Microcoleus; species Microcoleus sp. B4-D4. The sequence continues at coordinate 9,241 of NZ_JAUBTX010000079.1, forward strand.
ATCTAAGTCTGGGAGAACACAAGAGCGATCGACCTCTGCATATCCATCAGCCCCCAACGAATACATACCAAGTGCGCCATTTTCCCAAAACCAAACTTCAGGAATTTCCAGGCGTTTGTAAGCCTCCAACTTATTAATCCCACCGCTAGTCACCACCACTTCCACCACCAAATCAGGACGTTCTCGGTTAGCGCCCAATTCGTAAGACTGATCCGCTTCTCGCTTCACCTTTCCAGCTTCACTTTCCAGCGTCACCGAGCCCGTTGGAGTAAAATCAATCCCTGCATATTCCAAATACAGATTCACTAGCGTTGAAATCCGTTCTTTAACAATTTGATGTTTTCTTCCAGAAATACGTCTAATCTCCAATACCCCATCTAAAAATGACAGCCTGATTCCCGGGCGTGAGAGCAACTGTTCAACAGCTTTAAACTCTCTCCAGCTCAGTCCGTCAATTAAGATAGGTTCATCGAGCTTTTCTAACTTTTCTAAAGTTGTCGTCATCCGAACCGCTCCTTACTCAATCCCGTCTTCATTATATCTGCGTTCACCTGCGTTCGTCTGCCGACATCTGCGGTTGCAATTCTATTTACTTTCCAAAATTCCCTTATTTTCATCCGGCACAAACTCCGTAACAACTTGGCCGCCGCCACCGTCACCCTTAACAATCACAGTTTGATTTTTCAACTCTCCCGCTGCCCTCGGCCCAGTCAAATTAAACACCGGATTTAGTTGCTTGTAAACCACATTTCCTTCTGCATCAAAAGTTTGGTTAGTTAAATACCACGTTACGCGATCGGTATTTAATTGAGATTGACGTTTGTCCCCAATTCCTACCACATTTCCAGTTAAATAAAAAATCTTTTTCTCTAAATCTCCCCGTCCCTGATCCCCAGTCATCGTCACCTTTTCCACTCGGTGAAAAACCTTCACAGGCCCTGGCGATACCACAGATTGAGCCGGAAAATTCCAACTCATCAAACTACTTTCTATTTGCAGCGGCGGGTCTGATGGCATTAATTGAGCGTTTTTCGTTAAGGTAGCAATCTTGGTTTTTAAGTCTACATCTACCTGGTCAGCAAAACCGCTGTCTGTTACTTTTTTATCTTTATATCTATCAATTTGAGTAGGTTGGTCGCTGTTAATTTTTTGTTGCTCGACAAACCACACTAAGTGCTCGGTACGCAGTTGCAAAACCGGATCTTTCACATTCGCCACCACAGAACCGAATAACTCCATCCTCTTCGCCCTACTGAAAACCCGCGCTTCCTTCGCTGAAGCTGTCACCTGTTTGTTCTCTCCAGTCAAATTATTGCGAACAACTAAAACATCTTCCTTCGGTCGCCACTCAAGCTCGTTTCCCCGCAATACCAAGCCATTTTTTAGGTCAGTAGCGACGATGTTACCTTTGATAAAAACCTGATTTCCTTCCTGAAATACCTGCCCGGTATCTCCCTGAATGTCGTATATTTCTTTGCCATCCTGAAACAATTTTCCCACTGGTTTCTGAACGTCAACTGTCTTTTTGTCTTTGCTGTAAACGGCCGTTTTTGAGTTCACTTTCCAGAAGGTCTCGCCCTTTTCGTTTGCTTGTTCTAGGGTTACTTTGTTCAATGTTAAACTGCTGTTTGCCTGCTGAGCGGTTTTGAGATCGTCCGCTAATTTATTCTTTTGAGTTTCTTGGGGAGCAGCACAAGCACTAATCCCCAAAATCAATGCTGCTAAAAATAGCAGCACGAATTTTGGGGATTTGAGATGGGAATTTTGAGATTGGAGATTAATCATTGGTAATTGGTAATTGGGAATTGGGAATTGGTAATTGGTAATTGGTAATTGGCTAATTAAAAACACTAAATCAAAAATTAAAAATGTTTTATACTTTATCTAAATTTTTAACTTCTAAGTTTTAATGATTCCACCCCTTACCTATTCCCCATTCCCCATTCCCCATGCCCCATTCCCCATGCCCCATTCCCCATTCCCCATTCCCCATTCCCCATTCCCTATCTGTCGTCGTGTTCTTCCATCAAGCTTAGACCCGACAGCGGGCGGTAAGCATAGTTAGGGCGCGATGTTTTTTGGATGTCATCCTTAATCATTTCTAAATCGATGTAGCGATCGGCTACATTAATTAAACTGTCACTGGTCATCGATCGCAAACTGACGACTTCCACCCGCACACCGCGATAGCTCACAGCATCCACAGCATAGGCCAAATCGCCGTCACCGCTGACCAAAACCGCTGTGTCATAAGACCCGACTAAAGCCATCATGTCCACAGCAATTTCTACATCCAAATTGGCTTTTTTAGAACCATCTGGTAACTGCACCAAATCCTTAGAAATCACTCGGTAGCCGTTGCGACGCATCCACAGCAAAAACCCCTGCTGTTTCTCGTTAGTGCGATCGACACCAGTGTAGAAAAAAGAGCGCAGCAGCCGCGAACCCGCAGTTAAACGGCACAGGAGCTTAGTGTAATCAATTTCTATTCCCAACTGCAAAGCCGCGTAAAAAAGGTTAGACCCGTCTATAAAAATTGCCACTCGACCCCGATTTTCGAGTACCTGTTCCGGCGTGAAAAGGTCGTTGCTTTCTATTCTATTCAACATGATTGTTATGCCTCAATTATTATGAAAGATTGGTTAAGGAAAAAGTGCTAATTCGTAATCTGTCATAGCACCCGATCGCTGGCTGCGAACTATGACGGTAATGTTTCCAACAGTTCGAGCCGCTTAAACACTGGTTGGGGTTCTCCCAGAGTTTGGTTGGCAGGCATTGCGCCCCAGGCAGCATGAACTGCAAAAGTCGCTGAACTGTTAACGGCAACCCGATCGTTAAAGTCAATTGAAAAACCTAGCTGCTGATAGATAGCAGTGCTGATATTAGGAAGTATCGGCGATAAAAGGTAAGATGCCAGTCTAACAGATTCCAGAACAGAATATAGCACTTGTTGGACACTTTCGAGCTGTCCTTGCTTGTACAAACTCCAAGGTGCTTGTACGTCAATAAACTTGTTCCCGGCTCTCACTAATGCAAGTACAGCTTCGCAAGCCTTGCTAAAAGCCAATTCTTCGTAAAAACCCGCGACTCGATCGCCCAAATCCAGGCTCATACTCTTGAGAAGGTTGTCGCCGGAAATGTTATCTGCTGATACATTTGGCACTAAGCCTCCGCAATATTTGCGAGCCATGTTTAAGGTGCGGTTGAGCAAATTTCCCAAATCGTTTGCTAGCTCAGCATTCAATATATTGATAAACCGAGTTTCATTAAAATCGCCGTCTTCTCCGAACTCAATTTCTTTGAGGAAATAGTAACGCACTGCATCAGCGCCGTATTTATTGACCAATTCGACTGGGTTTAAAGTATTGCCCTCCGATTTCCCCATTTTTTTGCCGTCTTTGGTCAAAAAACCGTGAGCGAAGACGCGCCCCGGCACTGACAAACCCGCTGACATTAGCATTGCCGGCCAGTAAACTGCATGAAACCGGAGAATATCTTTGCCGATCAAGTGCAGGTCGATCGGCCACCATTTAGATAAAGCATTCTCTAACATCGGATCGCTGTCCGGATCTAGCAAGGCTGTGACGTATCCCAGCAAAGCGTCAAACCAGACGTAAATGGTGTGACTCGAATCAACTGGTATCGGCAGACCCCACGCGAGATTAACTCTCGAAATCGAAAAGTCTTGCAGGCCGGAGTTGACGAAGCTGAGAACTTCATTGCGCCGACTTTCCGGCGCGATGAAGTTTGGACGTTCTGCGTACAAGGCCAGCAGTTGGTCTTGATATCGCGACAGGCGAAAAAAGTAGTTTTCTTCGTCGCGCCACTCAACTTCCTTGCTGGTGTGGACGGAACACCGATTTCCCGGTAACAAATCCCGCTCATCTTTAAATTCTTCGCAGGAGACGCAGTACCAGCCTTGTTGCTGGTTCAAGTAGATGTCGCCGGAGTTCCAGACGCGCTGGAAAAATTCTTTGACAATGTACTCGTGGCGGCGCGAAGTTGTGCGGATGAAGCGATCGTACTGGATAGAGAGTTGTTCCCACAGCGTTTCAAAGGCCGGAACTACTAAGTCGCAGTGAGCTTGGGGCGATCGTCCCAAACTCTCGGCGGTGCGCTGAATTTTCTGCCCGTGTTCGTCTGTCCCGGTAATCATCAAGACCGATTTGCCCCGCAGCCGCTCAAATCTGGCTAGGGCATCTGCGGCCATAGTCGTGTAAGCGCTGCCAACGTGAGGTAAATCGTTTACATAGTACAGAGGCGTTGTGATTGCAAAGGTATTCTTAGTTTGATCGGTCGATTTCATTGAATGCTAAAAGAAAATTCCCTAAATTGAGTTTCGATCTTAACTCAGCGTTTAAATCTTTGATGGAGCCGCAATCAAGCTAAATTTACTGCAAGTTATTTGCATTTGTCTAACCAGAGCTATTTCCAAAAGAAATATAGCTTTCATATCAACACTAATCTTTTTTAGTTGTTTTTGACCAACTCTCTAAAATGTCTTAATATTTGGAAATTTTACTGACTTGTGCCTCCCTAGCATTGTCTGTCCAGTTTCCTTAATTTTTGGATAGCCAAGGTGCGATCGCCCCACTTGCCATCTCCCAGCGAGAAACTAAGCTATCGAGCTCTTAATCGCCTGCAAATCCTCACTGTTTGCGATCGACCCAGGGAGGCAGAAACCCCGTTTTTTAGAATAAAAATCTCTCGTGAAGCGCGAGTGCTTTAGTTTCTTGGCCCAACCAGAACCTAAAAGCCAAGATTTTTTGTCAATCAACCCCGGTTGTTTCGATGTTGCAAGCGGCTTTAGGGCACAAAAAAAACCAAATTACTTCAACTTGGGGCGATCGCATTAGCGTGCATCTAACAAGGTATTAACCCATATTCCTTACCCTGGCTGTTTCACAGTACAATCACCGAGAATAATCGATTATTTCAGCGAGCGATCGGGCTTATTCCCGATTCGTTTCCGTAAATATACGGTTTAAAGTATAATTTATAGCTTAAATGCTATATCTAAAACCGTAAAAACCGAACGTAACAGTTGATGGTGTCGAATGTGGGATCTAAGGAACAAAAATTTAATAACTTAAACATCGGCCGCGCTTTTCTCTTTCCACAAGCCGCGAGGTAAAGAGAAGCAGAGCCTTGCCTATCTGCATTACCAGGCTCTTATTCGTAACGAGCAACAATTGAGGGTGCCGAATGTGGGATCTAACTTTCAAAACCCTATTTCTCGAAACCATGAGTCGGGCGGGCACTCTTAGCCCGCCCCAAAATTAAATTCAAATGCCGTCACAGCTTATCCTTCTGGAAAATTAACTCGATTTCCGCCCATAGCTTCCGACAAATAATCTGCTGCAGCTTCCACCACCGCGATCGCATTTTCGTAAACCATCCGCGTCGGCCCCAAAACCCCAACACTACCCACCGGCACCGATCCCCGGCGGTAAATCGAAGAAATCAGAGTACAGCCGCGAATTGGTTCTAAGGAATTTTCCGAGCCAATACGCACCGTTACCCGCTTCCCTGACTTCTCCAAATCCGGCGATTCAAAAATCAAAGGCCAAAGCAGTTCCTGCTCTTGTTCGAGCAATTGCACCAGGGTTTGCACTTGCTGCAACTGCGAAAACTCAGGCAAGCGCAGGGCTTCTGCCAAACCGCCGATCAGAATTCGCGTGTAGGTGGGATTGCTTTGGCGGCTGCTCAAAGCAGCCAGCATGGTTTCCATCCATTCTGCGTAGAGTTCAAAGTCTCGATCTAACTCGCTCCAGTCTACAGTTGAGAGTTCCGAGATCGATCGCCCCCGCAGCTTGCTGTTCAAAAAATTTGACAAAATCTGCAATTGGCGATCGACAATTGCCTCATCTGGCCAGCTACCATCTGCGTGCTTGGGTAACTGCACCAACACCGAATGAGTTTCGTAAACATCAGTCACCACGATCAGCATCACCTTTCCCGCCTCTAGCTGCACCAGTTGCAAGTGGCGCAAGCAAGCCGTATTGGTTTGCGGTATCGTGATCATGGCAATGTAACCGCTGATAGTTGCCAGGATTTGAGCAGCGCCGCGGAGTGCGGCATCCATGCGGCCGTCTGACCAGTTGAGCTGGTCTAGTACCTGTTCCACCTTGCGGGCGAGGGTATCAGAGGGCTGAATCAACTGGTCTACATAAATTCTGTAGCCGGAGTCAGAGGGGATTCGTCCGGCCGAAGTGTGGGGCTGATATAGCAGTCCAGCTTTTTCGAGAGTCCCCATAGCATTGCGAATTGTAGCTGGGCTGACGCTGAGGTTGAATTCGTCAACCAAAGCTTTTGAGCCAACGGGTTCCGCTGTAGCTATGTAGTGGCGAACCGTTGCCCAAAGGATGTGTTGTTGCCGATCGGTGAGGTTAACGCGCACAGATATTTAAGTAGAATTACAATTTAGAGTTGAAAGCCACTATTGATTGAGAATCTCTGTCGAGAGGGCGATCGGGCAGAGTTACTTATTTAAACATAACAGATTTTAGGTTAAGGAAGAAGGCAGTAGTTATTGGTTACTGGTTATTGGTTATTGGTTACTGGTTATTGGCTATTGGTTACTGGTTATTGGCTATTGGTTAGTTTTAATGCCCCATGCCCTATGCCCCATGCCCCATGCCCCATGCCCCATCCCTCCGCTTCGCTCCGCCCAATTCCCAATTCCCAATTCCCAATTCCCCAATTCCCAATTCCCAATTCCCAATTCCCCAATTCCCAATTCCCAATTCCCAATTCCCAATTCCCAATTCCCAATTCCCAATTCCCAATTCCCAATTCCC
>NZ_JAUBTX010000080.1:0-15874 GCF_036705185.1 Microcoleus sp. B4-D4
TGCAGTAAGGTTGTGGGTAACTCGTTATCGGAATTGATGTGAGTTATTGCCCGGATTTGCCATTCATCCTGATGGGGGAGTAGCAAAGCACAAGTTTCTGCCCCAGAAGTTTTCAAAATAATTTGGTTGAGGGTGCTGAGCAATTCATCAATCTTAATTTTACTGGATAAAGCTTGAGCCGCTTGCACAATAGATGCGAAATCAAGGGCATCGGAAATACTCGTGCTGCTATTACTGGAAGTATGCGAAGAGCGGCTAATCGTTACCAGCGTCTCTAGGGGATTAAAGCGAAGTTTGGGCTGATTTAGAATAGGTTTAAGTAATTGCGGATAGCGTTGTTCTAAGTCTTCAACTTTGGCTTTAGCTCCCCAACGGGCATAACAGTAATATGCTTCCTGCATATAGCTGGCGGCAACTTTTTCTTTGCCCCAGTCAAGGTAGAATTTGGCGGCGAGTTCGTTGGCTAATGCTTCTTCGTTGAGGAATTGATTTTCTTTAGCTAGTTGGATGGCGCGATCGTACAAATCTATTGCCTCAGCTTTATTACCTTGTACTCGCTCTCGTTCCGCCTCGACTAAATGAAACTTGTGCAAAAAATTCATCGGCGCATAAGTTGCCCAGTATTTGAGTTTTTCTTGGTTGGCAGCGATGTATTCTTTAATTTGCTGCTGTTCTGGATCTGAGAGTTTCCCAAACCATGCTAATTGGGCTAAAGACTCATAGAAATGAAAGATTGGTACATAGAAAAAAGCAAGGATAGCATCCAAATACTGTCTTGCCTGCCCAGCCTGTTCTACAGCTTGTTCAAACTCTGAAAACAGATAGGACAAAACCAGTTTGTTAATCCACAGCAATGCTAATCCGGTGCGATCGCCCGTTGTTTCATGTAATGGAAGTTGATGCTGTTCATTGTAGGCTGCACCGCTCAACACCACCACGTTATCTGCATCCCCCATTAAATTCAGCAGAATTTGTCGAGTCAACTGGGAAAAAGTCAGAGTGAAATTTTGCTTGAGGTGCTTGAGCGCTTCACAATATCCGGCAACTTCCGACTCCAGTTGCGTTAAATTCTGCCCTGCAAAATAGGAGTAAAAACCGTAGTTATAGGCAGAGTAGCCCGCGAAAGCCAAATCGCCTACATCTAAACAACTACAATAGGCCATCTGCAAGGGGTGTAATGTCTCACGCAGGTGCATTTTCCAATGCCTTGTGTACAGATAGACTAATAATAAAGTTTTCCCTTTCAATTCGGAATTTGGATAACGTGATAGCAGGTCGAGGGCTAACTGACCGAATTCATAACCTAATTCAACGTTTCCCAACACACCACACATCAATATCCCATAAGAGACATAACTAAAGGTCGAGGTTGACTCATTGCCATACACGACGGACAGATAAACCTTTTTTAAAATCACCAATAAATACAACCGCGGCAAAAACAGATAAGCGCAGGGTGCTACCGTTGTCAAAATTCGAGCCGCTGCCAGGATGTTCACATCCCTTGCTTCGCTGAGGTTGAGTAACTCACCAGGTAAACGCTCTCCAATCGCATCTGAGACGGTACTAAAGGCAGCCGTCACATCTTCCTGGGTAGGGGCTGCGGGCAGTTCCACTCCCAATTGCTTTAAGATGGCAAGTGCCACCGCGATCGCTTGAGTAAATTGACCCTGAGTAGTCAATGCCTCAATCTTCACCTCATAGACGCCGATTTGATCTAATGGGGTTTTGGCATGATTCAGGACAAGGCGGGCATTGGCTGCCATCTGCTCTAAATCACCGCTCAGATAGGCGGCTTCTGTGGCGACTTGATGGAGTGCTAGGGTCAACTCATACTGATGCTCCCAACTGTTTTGAGCGAGTAACCCAATGCCCACCTGGGCATATTTGCAGGCGGCAGTATAGGCGATCGCCGCTTTTGCCTTGCGACTTGCCATCAGGTTAAATTGCGCCAATGTTTGACGTTCTGCGGATTGGGCGATTGATTCCGCCGCAACATTGAGTTGACTGACGATTTCAAAAATGCGTTCTTCCCGGTTGCTTTCGGGTGTGTTACTCAGGAGTAATTGTCCAATCTTCAGGTGAACGGTTTGTTTTTCATCGGCGGGGATTAGGGAGTATGCCGCTTGTTGCACCCGGTCATGTAAAAATCTATATGCAACAATCTCAGAATTTTCTTGGTCAACTGGTTGATGTTCTTCCCCAACATAAAACTTATAAACTTCACTTTGGGGTAAAATCAAACCTTCCTGCATGGCTTTCCATAAACTTGCAGCCGCTTCGATTTGGGATTTTTCAGAAACGATCGCCAACGTCGCCAAATCAAACTGATTCCCAATACAAGCAGCTAGCTGTAACACCTGTTGAGTTGAGGGAGGCAGTTTTCCTAATTGCAACGCCATAAATTCAACTACATCATCTGTTGTAACCACAAGCTGATTTACTTGTGCAATATCACATTGCCAACAACCCTCAGTAAAGTTAAATTGAATCAGTTTATCTTGATGTAATGCCTTGAGAAACTGAGTAGCAAAAAACGGATTTCCTTGAGTTTTTTGATAGATCGATCCAGAAAGAACCCATACCAAACTTTCTGGACATTTAAGGGTATCAGCAACTAATTGATTCACTGTGACTTGATTGAGTGGTGCTAAAGTAATCCTATTAATCGTGGCTTGTGTTTTTTGAATTTCACTCAAAGTCAACATTAATGGATGTGCTGGGTGGACTTCGTTATCACGATACGCACCAATTAATAAAAGATGACCTGTATCACCCATTAAGACCTGCATTAACTTTAGTGAGGCTGAATCGGCCCATTGCAAGTCATCTAAAAACATCACTAATGGATGTTCTAAGCTGGTAAAGACTTGAGTAAATTTTTGAAATAATAAATTGAAGCGATTTTGGGCTGCCGTTCCTGATAATTCTATGGCTGGTGGCTGTTGACCAATAATTTTTTCTAATTCGGGGATGATTTCAATAATTACTTGTCCGCTTTCCCCAACCGCTTCTAAAAGCTTATTTTTCCAGTCTTGGAGTTTGGCATCACTTTCACTGAGTAATTGTGCCATTAAACCGCGAAATACTTGAACAAATGCCGAGAAGGGAATGTTGCGATTGAACTGGTCGAATTTGCCTTTGATGAAATAGCCCCGTTGCCGGACAATGGGTTTATGCACCTCGTTGATGACTGCCGTTTTACCAATCCCGGAGAACCCAGCGACTAGCATTAATTCTGATGTGCCATTCGCCACGCGATCGAAGGCACTCAACAGGGTTTGGACTTCAGTTTCTCGACCATAAAGCTTTTCAGGAATCAGGAAGCGATCGCATACATCCCGCGTTCCTAACTCAAAAGTCTCAATGTTCCCAGTTGCTTGCCACTGCTGCAAACATCGTTCTAAGTCCTTCTTCAAGCCCAAGGCACTTTGATAGCGCTTTTCGGCATTTTTTGCCATCAACTTCATCACAATATCCGACACTACCTGTGGGATTTCTTGGCTGTTAATTGAAGGAGGTTTTTTGGCAATATGGCAGTGAAGCAACTCCATCGGATCGTCACATTCAAATGGCAGTTTTCCTGTTAGCAGTTCGTAAAATGTGGCTCCTAGAGAATAAAAGTCGGTGCGGTAGTCGATGCCTCGGTTCATTCGTCCGGTTTGTTCGGGAGAAATATAGGCGAGGGTTCCTTCTAAAACGTTGGGATTTTGAATTTCTTGAGTTTCTTTCGGCAGTAGGGAGGCGATGCTAAAGTCAATCAGTTTGACTTGTTTAGTTTCGGGATCAATCAGGACGTTAGCTGGCTTAATATCTTTGTGAATGACTCTGTTTCGGTACAGTCCGTCAAGAATGTCAGTTATTTGAATGGCAATTTCTAAGATTTCTGCTAGAGTCAGCTTCCGTTCTTGGGCGTAGTCTCGTAGGGAAATGCCACCAAAATCCTCCATCACGAGGGCATAGCTGTGGCGATAGGACTCTAAATTGTAGGGTTCAACTACTCCCGGCAGACGTAGATTTTTGGCGATGGTATACTGGTTGCGGAATTGCAGCAGTTCGCTAAAGCTGGGATAGTCTCGATTTAATAGTTTAATGACAACCGGAAGCTGATCTATTTCTCGAATGGCTCGATAAACTAGGGTTCTCGAACCACTGTACAGTTGCTCGATTAGACGGTATCCGACAATGGGACTGGTTAAATCTATACCTGCATTCATTTTGGCTATCCTCATCTAAAATATTGACTACTAAAAATTAATGTACGCCTCTATTTGTAAGGGTTAAAAAGGGCGATCGCCCTTTTTAACTTCATCCGTTTGTAGACAATGATATCGTAAACTCTGTCCCTTCTCCTAATACAGAATTTACCTCGATTGTACCGCCGTGTTTCTCAACTACAATCTGCCGTGCGATCGCCAAACCCAATCCCGTGCCTTTCCCTACGGCTTTCGTCGTAAATAAATTCTCAAAAACGTTTTTTCGCAACGCTTCAGTCATGCCAACACCATTGTCTTTAATCCGAATTATTGATTGTTTTTTGTCAGCAGATAACTCGGTTTTAATCGTGATTTGATTGTCAATCTCTTGATAGATATGCCCTTTATTGGATTCATCTAAAGCATCGATCGCGTTCGCCAACAGATTCATAAACACCTGATTCAATTGTCCGGCATAACACTCCACTTCTGGTAAATCACCATAGTCCTTGATGATCCTAATTGCTGGGCGAGATTCATTAGCCTTGAGGCGATGCTTAAGGATCATCATTGTACTATTAATGCCATCGTGGATATTGTAGGCAACCGGGCGATCGCTATCAGCACGAGAGAAGTTTCTGAGACTAATACTAATGTCTTGAATCCGCTTCACGCCTTCTCGCATTGATTCAATTAACTTGGGTAAGTCTTCCCGGATGTAGTCAAGCTCAATAGTTTCAAGTTCCTCTTGAATTTCTGGATCTAGTTGGGGATATTTTTGTTGCACTAGATCGATCAATCCAAACAAATCGTTTATGTAATCTAAGGCTGGGGTAATATTACCAGTCAAGAAGCCGACAGGGTTGTTGATTTCGTGAGCAACGCCAGCAACTAAGTTGCCCAAAGCTGACATTTTTTCGCTTTGAACGATTTTGAGTTGTGCTTGTTTGAGATCGGTTAATGCTTGTTGTGCGGCTTGATACAGACGCGCATTTTCTAAGGAAATAGCAGCTTGATAGCTAATCATATTTAACACTTCAATGCGCTCGCTCGTAAACGCCCCCACTGTCAGGTTATTTTCCAGATATAAAACTCCTATCAACTGTCCTTGATTCAAAACTGGGCTACAAAGGACACTTTTAGGCTGGTGTTTTTGAAGGTAACTATCAGCAGCAAACTGAGAATTTATCCCGGCATGCGCCAGTACCAAAGGTTTCAAAGTTCGCTTGACAATATTTACCAAACTAATTGCTACATCTTGGCTTGATTCTAGGGGAATTGATGGTAATAGTTGTGGTAAATGTCCCCCTTCTACAAGAGCTACTAATTTTAAGTCAATATCTTGTTTGAGTAGTAAGACACACTTACTTGCCCCAGCATTGGTAATGACTATTTCTAGGAGAGTAGTTAGGAGTTTATCGAGTTCAATTTCCCCTGAAATAGCTTGAGAGGCTTTGAGCAGAGTTGCCAAATCTAGCACTTCAGAGATGCTGCTAGAGGTTTTGGTAGAAGCGAGTGTTCCCCACGCGATCGTTTCCTTGAAGGAGGTAGAGGAACGAGGTAGTTGAAGGATAGGTGCGAGGAGTTGAGGATAACGTTGTTCTAAATCAGTAACTTTGGCTTGGGCTCCCCATCGGGCATAGCAGTAGTAAGCTTCAGTCATGTAGGCGATCGCGATTTTTTCTTTGCCCCAGTCGAGATAAAATTTTGCTGCAAGTTCGTTGGCGATCGCTTCGTCTTGGAGGTATGCGTTTTCTTTGGCGAGGGCGATCGCCAGGTCATAGAATTCTATGGCTGCTGCTTTTTGACTAAGAACGCGATTTTTTTCCGCTTCAACTAAATAAAATTTGTGCAGTTGATTCCTTGGTGCAGCATCAGCCCAGCGTTCAATCTTTTCCTGATTGGCAGTCACTCGTTGAAGAATGCTTTGTTGTTCGGCCTGAGAAACTTGGGAATAGTTAGCCAGATGTGTCAGAGAATCATAAGTATGGAAAACCGGAATCAAGGACATCCCTGTAGCTCCACCTAAATAACTTTCAAGGGCGCTAGCAGCAGCGATCGCCTGTTCAATCTGACCAAATAGATAACATAGCACCAACTTGCTGACATAGAAATAGCAGGGAGCCGTTTGATTCCCCGATCGCGCAAACATCGGTAGATCTTCTGCTTCACTAAAACTATCCCCATTAAACTGCCACGCTTCTGTCGAATTCCCTAACAAATTCAAGATGGCTTGTTGAAAAATAGCTCCCTGCTTAGCCATTGTTTCTTGTTTAAGTTGAGCAAATTGAGTACAGAAAGCAGCACCCTCTCGACTCAAATCGCTCAATTCTTTGCCAGCAAACCAAGCGTGCATCAAATACAGGACGGCACAAATTCCACCCCATTCTAAATCCCCAGTTTCTAATCCGCTCTGATAGCCCTCTCTAAACAACGGTAAAGTGTTACCAAGAGGCTCTTTCCAATGGGAAATACAGCAGTTAACTTGTCCGTAGGTTTTGGCTTTTAGTTTTCTGGTATCGAGTTGTTCGAGCAACAAGAGTGCCAGTTGACCGCATTGATAGCCATACTCAATATCTCCCACTACCCCGCATAATATGACCCCAAAACCGCAATAGCCATTAGTAGAAAACGAACTATTGCCATATTGCAGCGATACATTCACTTGTTCGAGCAGAACCAACGGCAACAGTGTGGGAGCCGCTATATAAGCAGATGCCGTCACACCTGCGAGAATTTCCATAATGGCTAACTGAGTGCGATCGGTCATCTGCGGCAGCGCGATCAAATCCAGTGGCGGCCGACCCGCTACAAGGGATAAAGTTTCTTGCAGTGCCTTTCCAATATCCTCTCCGTTAGGTTCCTCTGGAAAACTAACTCCCAACTGCTTGAGAATTTGCAAAGCAATTTGTATAGCCTTTGAAGGTTGAGCTTGTGCTTGAGCAGCTTGAATTTCAACTTGATAAACATTAACCCGATCTAATAGAGTTCTGGTGTGTTCCAGAACGATCGTTGTTAATTGGGTCATCTGCGGAAAATTGCCGTTTAGATAAGCAGCTTCACTGGCGGTTTCGTAAAGTGCTAAGGTCAGTTGATACTGCGTTGTCCATCGCTTTTCAGCCAGCAAGTCGATGCCTGTAGTCGCATACTCAAATGCGGCTGTGTATGCTGTTGCAGCTCTGGCTTTCTGTCCGGCCTGGAGATTGAGTAGAGCGAGTTGCGTTTGCTCCGATGGCTCAATAATGAGGCTTTTCCCCATATTCAGTTGGTTGACAATTTCAAATAGTTTTTCCTCCTGTTCGGCGACTGAAGTATGACTGAGCAACAGTTGCCCAATTTTGAGGTGAGTCACCTGTTTTTGCTCGTCGGGAATCAGAGAATAGGCGGCTTGTTGGACGCGATCGTGCAAAAATCTATAAGTGGGATTCGCTGAAGCCTTAAAGACTTCCTCACTATCAGCTTCGGTAAAGAATTTATAAATTTTGGTAGTCGGAATCACCAAACCTTCCTGCAATGCTTTCCATAAAGCCGTAGCCATCATTCCCGCAGATTTCTCACTGACAATTACTAACGTATTCAAATCAAACTCCGCACCAATACAAGCCGCTAATTTGAGGATATCCTGAGTCTCTGTCGGCAATTTCTGCAATTGCAACGCCATAAACTCCAACACATCATCAGTAATTGCTAAGGCTTTGACTTGAGCAATATCGCACTGCCACCCCCCTTGTACGCCCCTCTGTCCCCCCTTGGTAAGGGGGGATGGGGGCGTGGGGGAGTGAGGGGGGTTAAAGCTAATCAGCTTATCGTCATGTAATGCCTTGAGAAACTGGGTAGCAAAGAAAGGATTTCCTTTCGTTTTTTGAGCAACTAATTTTGTCAAAGGTTCGGCAACAGATAACTCGCAATTCAGGGTATCTGCTACCAACCGATTCAGCTCTGGTTCGCTTAACGGTAGCAAAGTAATTGTATTTACCGTTGCCCCAGTTTTTACAATTTCATCCACTGTGAAGATTAATGGATGCACAGGGGAAACTTCATTATCCCGATAAGCACCTAATACCAATAAATGTCCAGTATCTTCCATCAATAATTGTAGCAAATTCAGCGATGCTGAATCCGCCCATTGCAAGTCATCCAAAAACATCACTAAAGGATGTTCTTTACTTGTAAAAACTTGCACAAATTTCTGCATCAGCAGATTAAAGCGATTTTGGGCGGCACTTCCTGATAGTTCAGGTGTTCTTTGCTGTTTACCGATGATGTTTTCCAATTCGGGAATCACATCAATCAAGACTTGTCCGTTGTCTCCCACTGCTGCTAAAATATGAGTTTTCCATGTTTGCAATTGTGCATCCGATTCTGAAACCAATTGCCCCATTAAGTCACGGAAAGCTTGCACGAAGGCACTGAAGGGAATGTTCCGTTGAAATTGGTCATATTTGCCTTTGATGAAATAGCCTCGTTGTCTGACAATTGGCTTGTGAACTTCATTGACAACTGCTGTTTTACCAATTCCCGAAAAACCTGCTACTAGCATCATTTCAGTTACACCTGTACTGACTCGTTCAAAGGAAGCTAATAGACGATCGACTTCAATTTCTCTACCGTACAGTTTTTCTGGTATGAGGAACCTGTCTGTAATATCTCCCTGTCCTAAATCAAAGGTCTCAATGTTACCCGTTTTTTCTAATTGAGTTAAACATTTCTCTAAATCATGTTTTAATCCCAATGCACTCTGATAGCGGTTTTCGGCATTCTTTGCCATTAGCTTACTGACAATATGCGATAAAACTATGGGGATTTCTGGATGAATTTGATGGATGGGTATCGCCTGTTTAGCGAGATGACAATGCACTAATTCCATCGCATCTTCTGAGACAAATGGTAATGAGCCTGTCAACAATTCATAGAATGTAACTCCCAGAGAATAAAAGTCACTCCGATAGTCAATGCCTCGATTCATTCTCCCGGTTTGTTCGGGAGAGAGATAGGCTAATGTTCCTTCTAAGACATTGGGATTTTGAATTTCTTGGGTTTCTCGTGGTAGGAGTGAGGCGATACTAAAGTCAATTAGTTTAATTTGTTTGGTGTCGGGATTAATTAAAATATTGGCGGGTTTAATATCTTTGTGAATGACTCGGTTTTGGTAGAGATAGTGGAGAATGTTTGTGAGTTGCAGAGCCAGCTTGAGAAATTCTGCTAAAGGTAAAACTTTATATTTTTGGCTTTCATCTGTTGCGATATGGAGATAATTAGATAGGGATACTCCGCCAAAGTCCTCCATGACTAAGGCATAGCTATTGTGGTAGACTTCTAGAGTCAGAGGTTTAACAATACTGGGGAAGTTAAGATTTTTGGCAATGGCGTACTGATTGCGAAACTGGACAAGTTCGTTGAAATTCGGGTATTCGTTTCGCAGTAGTTTGAGGACGACAGGAGTGCGATCGCTCTCTCGAACACCCCGATAGACGAGGGTGCCGGAGCCTGCATAGATTTGTTCTGTGATGCGATACCCAGGTAGGTGAGTGATGACATCCATTTTCCAGTCCTCAAAAAAAATTGGGTTAACTACAACTTATAGTTTATCAACTAGATCGGGAAACCTCCCCAATTGACACTAATGTCTTTAACTTTATTGGCTATAAGTCTGTATTGTTGCTAATCTCAACCTTTCCCAGCACTATCCCTGCCGACGAACTCAAGGAAAATGTCATCCATTGCCGTATCACAACTATCTTGATTCTATTAGCTTGAGGGGAATTGTAATCACAAACTCTGCACCTTGACCTAACGCTGAGTTTACTTCTAAAATACCAGAGTGTTTTTCTACTACAATTTGACGCGCGATCGCCAGTCCTAACCCGGTGCCTTTCCCTACCGATTTTGTTGTAAATAACTGGTCAAATATCTTGTGTTTTACCGATTCAGTCATCCCCTTACCATTATCAGCAACAGTAATTTTAACTCGATTATCTTCGACTGAACTTGTAATGGTAATGCAATTAGGATTGACTTTGATTTCCGCAAAAGTCCGCCCAATATTTGAATCATCTAAAGCATCGATCGCATTGGCCAGAATGTTCATAAACACCTGGTTAAGCTGTCCAGGGAAACATTCGATCGCCGGAATATTCCCGTAGTTGGTGACAACTTCAATCGCTGGACGAGTATCATTGGCCTTGAGGCGATGGCGTAAAATCAAGATGGTGCTATCAATCCCTTCGTGGAGGTTGAACTTTTGTTTTTGGTCGCTATCGGCACGGGAGAAAGTGCGGAGACTCTTGCTGATGCTGGTGATGCGATCGCCTCCATCTTTCATGGCTCTGATTAACTTGGGTAAATCATCCCGCAAATATTCCAGGTCAATTGTCTCTAATTCCTCTTCAATTTCAGTCCCTGGTTGAGGGAATTTATCGTTGTAGAGGTCAATCAACCCAAATAGGTCATTGATGGAATCTTGGACAGCACCAACGTTGCCAATAATGCAGCCGACGGGATTGTTGATTTCGTGGGCAACTCCGGCGACTAAGTTACCTAGGGCAGACATTTTTTCACTTTGGACAATTTGGAGTTGAGCATTTTGCAGGTCGGTGAGGGTCTGCTTGACTTGATTGTAAAGCCGGGCATTTTCTAGAGAAATAGCCACTTGGGAGCAGAGAAAGTCTAGAATAATGATGCGATCGCTGGTAAACACACCACTGGTTAAGCGATTCTTCAGATACAAAATACCAACCAAATTTCCTTGATTGAGAATTGGTAAACACAGGACACTTTTCGGCTGCTGTAGTGTCAAATAATTATCAATTACGGGTAAATCGGTTTCTAGATCGTCAATCACCACGACTTTGTGAGTGTTTTTGACATATTGAATCAGTTTGATGGGGAGATTGGGGTTGTTTTCCAGGGGTTCGGTGTACAGTTCGGTGGCGGTGGGTGTGGCGATCGCCCGTACTTCCCAGATTTGATTCTCCGAAGGTAAGATTAAGGCACAGCGATCGCCCCCCGAATTTTGCAGAATAATTTGCGTCAGTTGGTAGATCAGATCCTCTAACTGAATCGTCCTCGCAAGTGCTTGGGAGGCTTGGAGAATGGCAGCCAAATCGAGGGTTGTATTGATGCTGGAACTGCTAGAAGTTTTGCGGGTGTTGGAATGAATCGAATAGGCGGGAGTGGCGATCGTCCCTAGTGTGCTTAACATTGTCACCGAGGAGTCTGGCTGCTGTAAAATTGGGCGGAGCAATTCGGGATAGCGGTTTTCCAAATCATCAGTTTTGGCTTTAGCTCCCCAACGGGAATAACAGTAATAGGCTTCCTGCATATAACCTGCGGCAACTTTCTCTTTACCCCAGTTGAGGTAGAATTTAGCAGCTAGTTCGTTTGCTAAAGCTTCTTCGTTAATATATTCGTTGGCTTTGGCTCCAGATATGGCACGATCGTAATGTTCAATTGCTTCGGCTTTATTGCCTAAAACCCGATGCTTTTCTGCCTCAACTAAATACCATTTATGCTGATGATTCATCGGGGCATTTTGCGCCCACTGATGCAGAACAGTTTGATGGGTTGTGGCAACAGCAAGCATTTCGGCTTGTTCTAGTTCCGGTTGTGTGGGGAATAGTGCCAGATGAGTTAGTGCAGCATAAAAATGAAAAATGGGAATAAAAACTAATCCCGATACTGCCATCAAGTAGGACTTGCTTTGAGCGATGTAGTCGAAGGCAGCCTGGTAATTGCCAAAGTAGTAGGCAAGCAGCAGTTTATAGATGTAGGCAACGGCGAGCGAGGTGAGAGCTTTGTCCTGTCGGTGCTTAGGCAGCATCACTGTTTCATCGTAAATAGTGCCAATTAAGCAATCGGGTTGGCTCACCGTTTCTCTCAAATGCTGCACCGTCTGCCGCGCTATGTCCAAATTAATACACGCCGAATCTTGTTTCATCTGAGCCAGGACAACATTGTAAGCAGCCAATTCGGATGACAATGCGTCCACCTCTACGCCTGCCAACAGCGCATCCCAGGCGTAAGTTGTTATGTTGTAGCCCCCGGAGAGAAAATCGCCTGTTTCTATGCCAGTTGTGTAGCCATCTTTAAACGTCGGTAATGTTGCCAAGAGTGCTTGCCGATGATGTTGAATGAAAGACCCAAACACGTTGAGAGTGGATGACTTCATGGCCTGAGCATTCAACCTCTCTAGTAACGAGAGCGCTAATCTACCAAACTCGTAGCCTGTTTCGACTTCACCCCAAAAGGCACAAAGCACCAAACCATGAGTGCAATAGCCAACCGCTGAGGTGGGAGTATTGCCAAACTGGAGTGACAACCTCACCATCGTCGCGCTCATGAAGGGTAGTAAACCTGGCATTCCCTGGAACACTGGTCCCAAGAGGATTACTAACATTTGCATCGCGGCGATCGCAGTGCGATCGCTCATCATCGGCAAGTCAATCAGTCCAGCAATCTCTCTGCCGCTTTGTTGCTGATTTAGGTCTTGTAAGGCTTTATCAATCTTGGCTGATTCTACTTCCGTCGGCAGTTCTACCCC
This sequence comes from Microcoleus sp. B4-D4, assembly GCF_036705185.1. NCBI lineage: Bacteria > Bacillati > Cyanobacteriota > Cyanophyceae > Oscillatoriales > Microcoleaceae > Microcoleus > Microcoleus sp. B4-D4. Next base: position 12,736 of record NZ_JAUBTX010000080.1, read on the forward strand.
CAACTGTGCTAGAACCTCTCTGCCCATTGCGATCGACACTAAAATTTGGCTTCTAGCCGTTTGTGCCGCGATTTGAATTTCGTAGATTTTAACCTTGTCGAAAATTGTCAGTGCTTCCTGCAATACCAACCCTGCTAGCTGTTCCATATCCTCAAAGTCACCATTCAAATAACTGGCTTCTGTTGCTGCCACATGGAGATTCAAGGCTAATTCGTACTCTGTTTTCCAGCAGTCTAGTTGTAATAGCTCAATCCCTGTTTTGAAATAACTCCTTGCGGCGGCGTAGGCTGTGGAATTTTTCGCCTTACCTCCAGCGTTCAAATTCAGTTGCGCTAATTCTGTCCGTTCCGACGGTTGAATCATCAGATATCTGCCAACATTCAGATGATTGACAATATCAAACAGTTTCTCTTCCTTTGTACTCGGTGACGCATCTTGCAGCAAAAGTTGCCCGATTTGCAGATGAGTAATTTGTTTTTGGTCATCGGGAATCAGGGAATAAGCAGCCTGTTGGACGCGATCGTGGAGGAACTTATAATTGAGCGTTTCAGTTGGTGTATTTTGGGTTGTATCCAGTTCGCCCACATAGAACTTATAAATTTCACTTTGGGGGATGATTAACCCTTCCTGCAAGGCTTTCCAGAGGGCAACGGCGGTATCAGATTCCGATTGTTGGGAGACGATCGCCAGCGTATTTAAATCAAACTGTGCGCCAATACAAGCGGCTAATTTCAGAATATCTTGCGTATCAGAGGGCAGCTTTTGTAACTGTAATGCCATAAATTCCACAACATCATCTGACATGGAAACAGAGCGAATCTCTGCCAGATCACACTGCCAATGTCCTAGGTGGCGATCGAACTGAATCAATCCATCTTCATACAATGCTTTGAGAAACTGGGTAGCAAAAAAGGGATTACCTTTGGTTTTGACCGCAATCAGTTCTGCTAAGGCTTCCGCACTCAAGATATGGCAGTTGAGGGTGTCAGCGACTAGCTGGTTTAAGCTACCTTGACTGAGGGGATCTAAGGTAATTGTATTGATGGTGGCGTTGGCTTTGGCTACGGCATCCAATGTCAACATTAAGGGATGCACTGGTGAAACTTCATTATCTCGGTAAGCCCCGATCATCAATAAATAGTGGCTTTCCAACTCATTCATCAAAAGTTGGATCAAATTGAGTGAGGCAGAATCAGCCCACTGTAAATCATCCAAAAATATCACTAAGGGATGTTCTTTAGTTGTGAAGACTTGAATGAACTTCTGAAATAGTAAATTAAATCTATTTTGTGCCGCTGTTCCTGATAATTCTGTTGCAGGTGCTTGCTTACCAATGATGCGTTCTAATTCGGGAATGACTTCAATAATTACCTGCCCATTGTCCCCTAAAGCCTGAAGAATCTGAGTTTTCCAGATGTGTAATTCGCCATCGCTTTCACTAAGCAACTGCCCCATCAAATCGCGGAAGGCTTGCACAACTGCAGAGAAGGGAATATTGCGATTGAATTGGTCAAATTTTCCTTTGATAAAATAGCCGCGTTGCCTAACGATCGGTTTATGAACTTCGTTGACAACCGCAGTTTTCCCAATCCCCGAAAAACCAGCTACCAACATCATTTCTGTTGCCCCTTGGCTAACTCGTTCAAATGCTTGCAGTAGGGTTGAAACTTCGGTTTCTCGTCCATATAATTTATCAGGGATGAGGAAGCGATCGCACACATCCCTTGTTGCAATTTCAAAATTCTGAATTTCACCAGTTTCTCTTAGCTGCTGTAAACATTTTTCTAAATCAAATTTTAATCCCAATGCACTTTGATATCTATCCTCAGCATTTTTCGCCATTAACTTGCTGACGATTTCTGAGAGGACAGAGGGAATTTGCGGATTAATTTCATGTATTAATCTTGGTGCTTTGGCAATGTGAGAATGTACCAACTCCATCGCATCATTTGATTGAAAAGGTAAAACTCCAGTCAGCAATTCGTAAAAAGTTACACCAAGGGAATAAAAGTCTGTCCGATAATCAATTCCCCGGTTCATTCTCCCGGTTTGTTCGGGAGATATATAAGCGAGTGTACCTTCTAAAACATTAGGATTGATTAATGTTTGCGTTTCTCGCGGTAACAAGGAAGCAATGCTAAAGTCAATTAATTTAACTTGTTTTGTTTCGGGATTAATTAGGATATTGCTGGGTTTGATGTCTTTATGGATAATCCGCTCTCGATAAAGTATATCTAAGGTGTTGCAGAGTGCGATCGCCACTTCTAAAAATTCCCCCAATGAGAGTCTATTTCCCTCTTTCAGGGCCCATTCTTTCAGGGAAATTCCCCCAAAGTCTTCCATCACCAAGGCATAGCCATTGTGATAGGGTTCTAGACTGTAGGTTTGGATAATTAGGGGTGAGTTAAGGTTTTTGGCAATGGTGTACTGATTGCGAAATTGTACGAGTTCGCTGAACGTGGGATACTCATTTTTCAGAAGTTTGATAACTACAGGTTGTTGGTCATTGGTACGGATGGCTTGATAAACTAAGGTGCGATTTCCGTCATAAATTGTTTGGATAATTTGATAGTTGAGAATTTGAGCGATTGTGTTTAGATTGTGGTTTTGGGGAGAGTTATTCATGGCTATTTTTGACGTAAAGTTAGTGAATGGTTAAATGAATCTGAAGCTCAGGAAAAAAATAACTCTTTGGCTCTACTTAAGTTGGTAAGCTGATGATAAATTCTGTTCCCCTTCCCAGTATAGACTGAACGTTCAGGGAACCGCCATGTTTTTCGACGACGATTTGACGGGCGATCGCTAATCCTAATCCCGTCCCTTTTCCGATACCTTTGGTTGTAAATAAATGGTCAAATATTTGGGTCTTAACTTTTTCACTCATCCCTTGACCATTATCAGTAATTATAATTTTTACCTGGTGATTTTCCCAGAAACTGATAATTTTAATTTGATTAGAATTCGCCTTAATTTCTGCAAAAGTCCGCCCAATATTTGATTCTTCTAAGGCATCGATCGCATTAGCCAGAATATTCATAAACACCTGGTTAAGCTGTCCAGGGAAGCATTCGATCGCCGGAATATTGCCGTAGTCTTTGACTACTTCAATAGCGGGTCGCTGCTCGTTGGCTTTCAATCG
>NZ_JAUBTX010000081.1:0-15719 GCF_036705185.1 Microcoleus sp. B4-D4
TCTATCAACGGCTAAGTTTTAGTCTGAGATTACAAAAAGCGCTCCTAGAAATAGGGGCGCTTTTTGTTTGGGGAAAATTCTGTATTTGTATTAGCACTTACCCCTCAAGATCGAAGAAACCAATTTTTTCACCTAATAATTTAGCTCGGACGAATAATTCTCATAAAACTAGGTTTTTTGCCGCTAATTCACACGCTTCCTAATTATGTGCAACTTGAAGCGCACAAATTATTAATACTATTAGTAAGGCTCGATATTTGCGATCGCCCTTTCATGAAAAATCCAGCTTTTGAAATAACTCGGCAACCTGCAGAGTAAAGTCAGGGACAATTCAAATTAAATCAATAAATCTCCATGCCTCTGTCTGCCGCTGCTTCACAAATTCTAAATTCTCACTTTCCTTTTACTTTTAACATTTAACTGCTTGGCAATTGAGGTATAGTAATGCAAAGCAAAAATCAAATTGAACCCAAAGAATATCAAAGTTAAAACAAGGGTAAAAAAAGAAGTAAACGACAGCCTAGAAATCATCGCAAACATCGCCAAAATGATAGAGAAAAACCCAAAACCGGAAGCAAAAGAACTTAAAATCAGCAACTGCACCTTAGACATAGTTTAATTTTAAAATTATCAGTAAAATTCACTCTTGGCAGCTACAGACGAGTGCCAAATGATACTTATTACTATATAGCGGAATTGCTCAGTTGCGCCAAGGGCATAACGGCGGTTTGCTTAAAAAGGTTGGAATTCTACTGAAAAATACAGCCCGCGCTCTTGCAAACTTCTGTCTCTCGACTTAAGATCAATCAAAGGAATTCCCCAACCCAAGCGAGCGTTCCACCTCTTGCCGTACTGCCAACGCAAGCCCAATCCCGCTGACAGCAAAGTATTTGTTTCCAAATCCGCCCTAGAGCCGCTATTCCAAACATTGCCAGCCTCCACAAACGGTGTCACTTGCAAAACTCCTTGGTTGTCGCCAATTCGCAAAATCGGATAGCGCAACTCGGCAGAAGCAAAAATTCCGCTATCGGCGAGCAAAGCATCCTGACGGTAGCCCCGCACTGTCTCCGGGCCGCCCAAACCAAATTGCTCCATCGGCAAAAGCTCACCTCCAGCCAACTGCACGTCCGATCGCACCACCAGCAGCGTCTGGGGAGCCAACAACCGCACGTACTGCAATTGACCCCGCCACGCCAAAAATTGACCGTCAGGCCCACTGCTGTTCACCGTAGCGCCAAATGCTGCCACTCCCAGACTGAACTGCGATCGCGCCACCAAGACATCCCTCTCTCCCCTCCGAGTAAAATCCTGAAACAGCCTCAGCGCCGAAACCCGAGTTCTCCCGCGACTGTCAGCTCCCGGCGACAGCGGAAAATCCTCTCCCAGCAAAGATGTATCGCTTTCTCGCCTGCTCCCAACGATACCAAGAGCGATTTCTGTTCTTGCAGTTTGGACGATCGGCTGCCGGTAAGTCAACTCATAAGTCCGGCTCGACGACTCAATATCCAGCGCGTCAAAAGGCTGCTCAACAATATTGCTGCGACTCCTGCTTGCCTGAAAACTTACACTACCGTTGCGCGCATTCACAGGCAGCGCGTAACTAACATCTACAGTATTGCTGCCCTCACTATTTGTATAAATCAAACTCGCACTATCTCCCAAACCCGATAAATTAGCATCGCGGACTTCGGCCCCGCGCCGCCAACTCCCCACACTCGGAGAGCGAGAATTATCAGTAAAAATCCCAGCTTGGAAAGTTTTTGATTCTTTGACTCGGACTAATAGCACATTAAAACCCGGACGAGAACCCGCTTGCAATTCTGCTGAAATATTTTGGATTTGACCGCTTAGTTGCAGCAGTTGCAGAGCTTCTAACAAACGCTTTTCCTTCAGTGGGCCTCGCGTTGCCAGTGCCAAACGACTTCTGACATAGTTAGAATTCAGCCGCCTAGTTCCGACTACTTTGATACTTTCTAGCTTGCCTTCTAACACCAATATTTTCACAACTCCACCCGCGAGCGTTTGCGGCTCAATCAGCGCTCCCGAAGTGATATAACCTTTGCTAAGGTACAGTTCATTGATAGCAGAACGAGCTTGCAGCAGTTCGGTAAAAGTCAGCGGGCGGCCTACAAAGTTTTTGAGTGCAGCGTCTAATTCTTGCTTGCTAAAGACGGTGCTGCCGACTACTTCAAATCGATCGACCTCGATCGTACCCGGAATGTTGGGCAATTCTTCAGGCTGTGCCGGCACTACTGGCGGCAAAAGCTGTTCTACCGGAGGTAAGGGCCCAGGGGGCGCGGGTTCTGGGAGTGGAGGTGGAGTTGGCAGCAGCGGGTTGGGAATCGAAATTTCCTGTCTGTTTTCTCCTCGGTTCGGCAATTGAGCGAGAGTTTCTCGTGACTGATTTTGGGCCGGTAGATCGAACTCCGGGATGTTGTTTTCTGGTTCTTGACTCTCTTTTTCTAATTCTGAACTTGAGTATAAATCAGGAAGCCGATCGCGATCGTCTGCAGTTTCTGGATTAAGTTTTAATTTAAACTCTAAATTATCATTAAAAATTGGCGACCGGCCCAATGACTCGGCAGCAACCGCAGGCTGGCCAACACTTTGAGCTGTTAGGGGTACGGGCCAAATAACTGGTATTGAACAAGCAAGTGCTAATGTCCTGAAAAGCTTGATTCTACAAAACGCTCTGGAATGTGGCCGGGCCATGACAGGTTAAACCCTTTTAGATTAAAGAATTGAACAATTGGGAATGCTTTACAGGCTCGGGGTTGGGAGCTTTCACGCGAGTTCCATTATTTGAGAAAAATGGTGTTAAGTAGAAGGCAGGAGGCAGGAGGCAGAGGGCTTGCTTCGGCTTCGCTCTGGACAAAAAGAAGCAAGAAGAGATAGACAGCAAGCTTTTGAGCGATCGGACTCATAGGTTTAATTAGGTGGATTTACTTAGCAATATTTGATAGTTATTTATACTGCTACGAGTAGCCAAGCCGGTGTAATTGCTAATAATAAAGTCACTTTATCATTTTTTTTAAAGAATTAAATTCTTAATTCAATATAAAGATACTTGACAAAATACAAACTTTATGTATTGTAAAATTGCTACTGAAAAAAGCTCCGACTTCCCCAAGCTAGCGCTGTAGGTAGGCGGAGCATTCTATCAAAGCGATGTCTGAGAAATAGGTGAATTTTGATAGAAATTACTACATTTTATTGAGCTGCGATCGCAATTCTTCCAACTCAGCGTCAATCACCGGACTGGACTCGGATGTAGTAGCCTTGGCAGTTTGATCCGCTGCGGGCAATTGACCTTGAGCCACAGAACCTCCGCTCAGTTGAGCTTTCATCTGAGCCAACTCGTCGTCAACACCGCCGCCACTTTCGAGCAAGCGGAACTGTTCCTCTAAATTGCTGCCACCGGCCGCGAGTTCTGCTGATGCTCCCGCGCGAGCTTCTATCTGCAAAACTTTTTCTTCCATGCGATCGAAAGCTGCCATTGAACTGCCAGTATTCAGGGTGCCAATGGTGTTGTTAAGCTGTTCCTGGGCCTTAGCTGCGGATATTCTGGCCTTGAGCATATCCTTCTTAGTTTTGGCTTCGGAAATCTTGCTTTCCAAACCGATCAAGTTACGCTTGAGGCTTTCTACTTGACCCGATTGCTGTTCCAAACTACTTTTCAGGGTAGCCGCCGTTTCTGCGTGAGATTTCTTACGCACTAGGGCTTCGCGGGCCAAAGTTTCGTCTCCTTTTTGCAGGGCTAGCTGAGCGCGTTGCTGCCACTGGTTAGACTGGGATTCAGCTTGATTGTACTGAGTCTGGGTACGCTTTTGGGTTGCGATCGCGCTGGCAACGGCTTGACGCAACTGCACCAAGTCTTCCTGCATATCCGTCACGGACTGTTCTAAAATCTTTTCCGGGTCTTCAGCTTTGTTGACCATATCGTTAAGATTGGCTCTGACGACTCGGCTGATGCGGTCAAATAATCCCATAATCCTATTTTTCCTGTGAGGTGTACGAACTAGGCGGTAAGCAGGCTTGATAGCGTTAGCCCGCTTTGAGTTAAACTGATTTGGTCAGATGTTTCGCGCGATCGAGCCTTTGGCAATTTTTGCAAACATATAAATACAGTTTAAAGCGATCGAGTCAGTGGTGCAGGCAAACTGATTTGATGCACCTATCTATTGAGTTTAACTTCGATCCGGGAATTCCCCAACACGCTTGTGAAGTATGTCTAACTCGGCTGTTGAGAATTTTTTGCCTTCCCAACTATTTTGCTGCTGGTTCTGGTTCAGGATGCGGGCGGCTCGCCAGAAGGCAATTTGGGTGTATTTTTGCCTGGAAGCATTTGTGCTTTCATCGCCGCCAACTCGGCATCGACATCTCCGGCACCTTCGAGGGAGAGAAACTGCTTTTCTAAATCGTTAGTTCCGAGTTCTGCGATTGCTTCAGAGCGAGCTTCTAGCTGCATGACTTTCTCTTCCATTTTTTCAAAGGCGCTCAAAGCGCTGCCGGTACTGAGATTTCCCATCATTTCTTGCAGCCTTTCTGAGGCTTTTGCCGATCGCGCTCGGGCAATATACATATCTTTTTTAGATTTTGCCTCAGAAATTTTACTTTCGAGCGATCGCATATTGTCTTTAAGTTGAGTCACCACAGCGTTTTGCTGTTCGAGACTAGCTTTCATCGCCGTTGCCGTTTCTTGATAGGTTTTTTTTCGCGTCAGAGCTTCCCGCGCCAAATTTTCCTCGCCTTTTTGCAAAGCTAACTGTGCCCGCTGGTACCATTCTGCCGCTGTAGATTCTGCTTGGGAGCATTGGCGTTCGGTACGTTTTTGAGCAGCAATCGCTCCTGCTACAGCTTGTCTGAGCTGGATTAAATCTTCCTGCATATCCATTACAGCTTGTTCCAGAATTTTTTCTGGATCTTCTGCAGCCCCTATCAAACTGTTAATGTTGGCTCGAATCACTCGCCAAAGGCGATCGAATAATCCCATGAGCTCCGTCTCCCGATTTTATTAAATTTTAGATTTAGGGGATGGGGATTGACAATTAAAAAAACAATTTTGTGTTAGACAAAACATCGATCGCTGTCGGGCTTTGTCTAACAATTTAGTTGAATTTTTTTACTCTTTGCCTAGTTTATGGCTGATAGTATTGCGCCTTCACCCCTTTGGCTTGGAGTTCTTTTACCAAACGTTCTGCTGATGCCGCATCATTCAAAGCCCCCATTTGGATCTTGACACCCTTTGAGAAATTCCGCACGTAGGCATCGGGAACTGCGGTTCTGGCTTGCTGGAGAGATTTTGGGTTGGTGTAATCGGTAACAACGTAATAGAATCCGTCGGATGCCCGTCTCGGAGTTCCGGCGGGGGCTGGGGGCTGTGGGGCTGCGGGCTGTGGGGCTGCGGCCTGCGGGGCTGCGGTCGGTGTGGGAGGCAGTTTCGGCAGTGTCGGGACTGGTTCGGCCGCGCTGGGGCTGGGACTGGGCAGCAAAGCTGTGCTGAGATTGTTTAGTCCTTGTTGGGCACCTCTAGGAGGGTTGCCATCTTCTGTAGGAATTGGGACAGCGCCGACGGGGGCTGGAGGTGCTGGTGGAGTTGGCGGGATTGATGCTTTTGGCGATGGGGAAGCAATCGGGCTGGCTGTGGGCTTGACATTGCTGAGAGTGCTCAAATCTAGATCGACAAATTCCTTGGATACCAGATTTGGAGCTTTTGGCAGTTCTTTGGCGCTGCTATTTGAGGGGGCGCTAGCGGTGGGATTTTGGTTTGTTCCGGGCGCGGAGCGATCGAGCAAACGGTTCAAACCTGTCATTTTAACAACACTTGACGGGTGCATGACTGCGTAGCCCAAAGCTGTGCAAGACAGCAGAAACAGCAACATCGAACTCAGTCCCAAGGGAGTTAACAGACTAGCGGCCAAACTGCGTTCTGCAGGCTCGGTTTTTGCTTCGTCCAAACTTTCTATCAGTTTTTCGCTGGATTCGAGATAGTTTTGGGGTGCAAAGCCACTGCTAGATAATTTCGTGCCACCTCTGGTAGTTGCTAGCGGGGCATCGCCCTGAACGCCGGCCAGGGATAGGGGCAGCGATAGCGGCTGCTGAGTTTCCTCGACAGCTTCCAGCCGTAGGTTTTGGGTATTCTGTTGCTCGGTTGTGGCTGTTTGCTTGCCGGTACGAACTGATGGCGACACCCACTGTTCGGCGCGCCGCCTGTGCCTTCTGTATGTTGTCAGTTCTGCTTCTAGATTTACATCCAAACATCCCAGGGCTGCTTGCAAGGCAGGCTGGATTGGGGTTGATGAGGATTGATTTGGGGATTCAACCGAAGAACGCTTACTCATTAGCAAAACTCCTATCGTGTCTGAATTGATTTTAATGTTTTGATTCTCAACAAATAAACAAGCAGCTTTAAAACTTGCCTATTCTAGAATTAGTGGCTTTTGCCGTCAAGGTAACTGCTGCCCGATCGCCTGATTGCGATCGCCCTTTGCTATTTTTTCATAAGAAAAACGGCTCTCCTGATTTTGTGGTGATAAACAAACCGCATATCCTTACTCGCCCGGGCATCACTGAATCGCGAACAGTTGTGCTTGATACCGTATACACCATAAACCCAGGAGAGCCAAAAAACTCGGTAAGTGGGAAACTCAGCGACTTCAGTCCTGAGAGGAAAACGGCTCGGCGATTTCAATCGCCTTGAATCTTCAAGTTTAAAATGAGTAACTGTAGCCATCTTTGTGGTGAACAGTTTTGCAGTATTTATGACTAATTCCTTGCACCAATTCTGATGTCGAGATATTGAATGAACCAGTCTTTCTAACCGCAATCCGACCAACATATTCACCTATTTTTTTACCACTGGTAACGATGGCTTTTACAATGTCGCCAGTTTGAAAACCTTTGACAAACTTGTTTCTCGGAACGTACCGAGATGGGAATCCAAATTTGTCTGTACGACACATTTGACGAGTCCCGTGTCCAGTTGCCTTGATTAGCAATGGTTGACTCGTCACTACAGACAAGGATTCAACTTGGCCGACACAAGCAGCATCAAGCCAATGAGTTTTAGGTAGTTGAAGTCGAGTACGATTAAACTTTGTCAGTCCACCTGAACCAGTCAAAACGGGCAACCCCGTTTCTTTCAGACGAGAGAACAATGCCCACCGAGTTGAATTCACAGCAGCAGCATCCTTAAGCGGACGTTTTGCTTGTGCAAGGATGTGCTTCAAGATGTCAGGTTTTTCTGCTAAGAATTGCTTAACATCTTGAGTGCCTTTCTTCTGGTTGCACTTCTCGCAAGCAAGGCAGAGATTAGGAATTCGATTGCTTCCACCTTGAGCTTTCGAGTGAATGTGTTCAACTTGCAAAGCTACATTCTCAGCGTTGCAGTAAGCACATTTTCTGTTCCATTTGTTGAGTAGATATTCACGAACTTCGTAACCTTGCAGTTCGCCTTGTTGGTACTCAACGCCGGAAATCTCAGGATTTTCTAGTTGTTGTAGGTCAAATCTGACAAGTTCTTGAACGATCAAACTAATTGGTGCAAGTCTGCGTAATTTGTTAACCCAAGTTAGGGTGGTTTCTACCCGGTGCTGCAAGGATGGTGCTAACCAACCTTTTTGGCGGGTACGGTTTAAAAACCTTGCTTGGCGGTAACGAGTATGACGGTTTCGCCTTCCTCGACGCAGTGCGCGACGGGAATCAAGGCTTGCTTTGATGGTTTGACCCCGATGAGTTAGTTCAGCGCCAAAAATTACTTTTTCGCCTTCTAGTAAAACGATGCCAGTAGTTTTAGAGCCTGGATCTAACTTGAGACTAATTGATTCAATAGTTGCTGTTACCGCCTTTTTGAGAATAATTGTAAACGGGAACCTTCTGAAAACAGCCGCTTTACCGGCGGTTAACAACTTGTGAGCCATTGACGGCTTACAAGGTATTAGTGGTCTTTTGTTTGTATCAAGTACGAAAATAAAATTGGACATTGTTGTGTCCCTCCACTTGCGTGTAATGTTAGCTTTGCCAATGTTATAAGAGCTTTTTGAACCTGCAACACTGCCTCAGTGACTTTAAGACTGTTTAATTGCAGATGACAGAGCAGGAAACTAGCTTCGCATTCGCCTGGTGTCGTGACTAAAATAACGTAGATTTCCAGAATCTTAGGCTGGTCAGTATAGCTTGATCGATTTTTTTTACAAGCTCAGTGGCTTTAGCCCTGAGTTACTGACACTTGTTTTACACTTGCGGTTTTTCTTGATCCCTGACCCTTTATAAACTTTTAACCTGTATTTTTACCTACCCACTGAGTAAGAACTGAGCTAATTGTTTCTACATATAACGCAATTATAAATAAATTATAAAATTTAATTATGTCTCGGGGATCGCTATAACCTATACAGCATAAAGGCTGGAATGCTCTAAAACCTCCTAGCTCTACAGAGGAGAATTATAGATGAAACTGATTTGTCTAAACACTTTTATGAAAACACCATTAACTTCTGCTTGCCGTCACTGCCACCACTACACTCCTGAAGGAAGACGCGGGGGGGTTTGCGCTCTGCTGAGCGTGCCGGTGCAAAGTCAGTGGAAAGCTTGTACTTTAGCGGTTCCGTCTTTTGGAGAAGCTTGGGAAAATATAGCAGAAATTGGACTGTGGCAAGAACAGACTGTGACTGTGAAAGAGGCTGTTACTGTTTCTGAGCGCAATGCCTGCCAGTTGACAGGCACAACTTTAATCGAGCAATCAGCAGCAATGTCGGTTTAGTCGGACTGCAGCAGGAATCATATCATTTTGGATAGGAGCATTGGACATTTCCGATTCGGGAATTACTGATGGCGATCGCAGTCTGGATTTAACAAAGCAGTTTCATTTTTTTGGTGCTAGTAATATCAATACTTACACTTTTGGACGATCGCCTCAATTCGACTTTTGCAAATGACACAAATCAATAGCATCTGTAACTGGAATGAGGGAATCAAAAAACTTATTTGTCGATCGAGCTATGGCAGCCACGGATATTGACTAAAATCCGGTTCCCGTTTGTCCAAAAATGCTTGTTTGCCTTCCGCGCCTTCCTGGGTCATATAGTACAGCAAAGTGGCGTTGCCAGCCAGCTCTTGCAGACCGGCTTGACCGTCGCAGTCGGCATTAAAAGCGGATTTTAAACAGCGAATCGCGATCGGACTTTTTTCGAGAATTTCTCCAGCCCACTGCATCCCTTCGAGTTCGAGTTGTTCTACGGGTACGACACAGTTGACTAAACCCATTTCTAGGGCTTGCTGCGCGCTGTACTGGCGACACAAAAACCAAATTTCCCTGGCTTTTTTCTGGCCGACTACTCTGGCGAGATAGCTGGCACCGAATCCACCGTCGAAACTGCCTACTTTTGGGCCTGTTTGTCCGAAAATGGCATTGTCTGCTGCGATCGTCAAGTCGCAGATTAAGTGTAAAACATGACCGCCGCCGATCGCGTATCCGGCCACTAAAGCAATCACAACTTTGGGCATCGATCGAATCAACTTCTGCAAGTCGAGCACGTTCAGCCGAGGTATGCCACCTTCGTCTACATACCCCGCAGCACCGCGCACGCTTTGGTCGCCACCCGCACAAAAGGCATATTTGCCGTCAGTATGAGGCCCCGCACCGGTAAAGAGGACAACGCCGATTTTTGTGTCTTCGCGGGCATCAGTAAAGGCATCGCACAGTTCTTGCACGGTTTTGGGACGGAAAGCGTTCCGTTTGTGAGGTCGATTGATGGTAATTTTGGCGGTGCCGCCACTTTTGTGATAAAGAATGTCTTCGTAGGTTTTAGCAGTTTGCCATTCAATTTGCATGATCTATCGGTCGATTTTAGATTTTAGATTTTAGATTCTTCGGCTTCGCGAGCGAACAAGTTTTAGATTTTAGATTTACTTGCTGCATTGCATTTGGGAGCAAGAACAAGCGTCTAAAATTTGGGAAGCATCCGCTCAACAGTTTCGGGGCGCTATACCCGTTGATTCGCGGTCAAGTTGAGATTTGAAACGCCCGCTGGGGGCGATCGCTCCAGCGATAAGTCGCTTTTAGATTTTAGAGGGCATTGGACGCATCAAGGCAAAAGAAATCGGGTTTTTTACCGTTTTGGCTGGCTGCAACCTATGTATTTGTCTGAAAAAACCCGGTTTCCGACCGCTCCAAATGAGCGAACTAATAGAAAAAGCATCAAATTTTTTTCCCGGTGTCTGATTCTTGCACGGCCAAAAAACTTTAAGGCGCTGGATTACTGACGCATTAAAAGAGTCAGCAGGTGCTTTCCTGCTTTGGCAAATACTGGATCGCGGGAGGAGAATTCGCTTGGTGCGAGTAATGCTTGAACTTCGGCAAAAGCTTCTGAGTCGAGGGTTCCTTCTTTTGTAAATAAGGTGTCTATGACTGCAATGTGTCTGGAGTCGAGGCCGAGCCGGTTGGCGATCGACTGTAGGTACATTTGCTCCCGCAGGTCGATGTGTCCGTCTACGGCTGACATTTCGTAGCCGGAACCGATGAGCAGCAGCTTTTCTGATTCTGAGAAGAAAGCTGTCAGGGTTAGCAATTCCGTGGGGTTGAAGTAAACTTGCTGTTTGGATACTCCTTTGACAAGGCGCTGAATTAGTTCTATTCTACTTGGATCGCCACTGGAAAAGGCTTTGAGAGTCTTTTGCAGCCGTTCTTCTTCTTCAATGGCGATCGTCCTGTCGATAATCATTACTCCGCGCAGGATGGAAATTAGAGCAGTCAGAAATACTACCAAGGGAGTGATATCTTGTTGGCGGAGTTTTTGCCGGCTAATCCGGGACAACAGCTCAACAACTTCAGTGCTAATCGTGGTGGTGTCCATAATTTAAAATTACCCTGGATGGGACTGTGATGTAACTTTATTTTTCGATCTTAAGTGTTTTCAACTAGGTAAGTATGCCATAATTTGCCATAAAAACTTGTTTTACTAGCGATCGCACTTATTCGCTCCGCAGCAAGTGTATAAGTAAGACAATGTTAAACGTTTTTAGTTACATAGGTATACCGTGAATTTGCAAACAGAGCAGTTGTTTATTGGTGATTTTAATTATGCTATTCACAAGGGCTGGATGACTAGGGCTGTGGAACTAGCACGAGCTGCGGGCGATGCGGGTGAAGTGCCGGTGGGTGCTGTCATGGTTGACGGTACTGGTAAGTTGATTGCCCAAGCGCAAAATCGGCGAGAGCGAGACTGCGATCCTACTGCTCACGCTGAAATCTTGGCTCTGCGGGCGGCGGGCAAAGTTTTGCAAGACTGGCATCTCAACCAATGCACGCTCTACGTGACTCTGGAGCCTTGCCCGATGTGCGCTGGTGCGATCGTACAAGCTCGGATCGGTTTGCTGGTATACGGAGCTGATGACCCGAAAACTGGCACGATTCGGACTGCTGCTAATATTCCAGATAGCGCGCCTTCGTGTCACCGTTTGGAGGTACTTGGCGGTATTATGGAGTCTGTTTGTCGAGATCAATTGCTTTCTTGGTTTGAAGCCCGCCGGAAAATTTAACCTGTTAAATTTTTTACTTTCGATCGACAATGTTTAATCGAACTTGGCCGTATTAACTGAAATAATAAGTAATTGCCCGATCGATCTGGCTCCTGATTGCGGTCGGGTTGACCTCGGTGAAAGCCTCTAACAGATTAAGTTTTGGGGCGCTTTCCGCCGGCGAAAAGCAAAATGCCACTAGCAAAAGTGTCCCCATCGAAAGATTAAAAGTTTGCTAAATAACATATCCTTAAACTTGATCAGAAAACAGGGTTTAAAACCCCGTCCCTTCAGCAAGCTCATGGCAAGCCTTTTAGGACGGCTTTTAATACTGGAAAACTTTTTCAGGCTTGACAGTATTTTCCCTAACTCTAGTACACTAGAGTATAGATACAGGTAGAATAACCGCGAGCATCGAATGGGTGAGAATCCAAAACGACGGGCTAGAAAACAATAATATCTCGTGGGTAGCGAACACCACAAAAACATAGCTAGGGTAGCCACCGCGCACTCATACCAGAAAACTCAAAAACTTAGTAGTTAGATGTACAAGGGCATACGGGAACTTGGGAATTTATTCCTTAACGCTTGGGGAGACAAGCCCTCTGGGGCTATTCAAATTAGACTCGAAACTTCGTTCAATCGGACGGTTTTTGGTTTAAATATTGCCGAAAGGATGGATAGTTTAAAGGTGTGTCAGTGAACCAAGAATCCCCGCGCGTTCGCGCGCCCGGAGTGTCAAATATCGATAAAGCAAGTTAACTGCTATGCGCCATAATGCCGCGATCGCCGTTGAGTCCAGTAAATCATCTCTAGTGAAGCCCATGCTTGCCAAGGTAGCACCTAATACCTCTCGCGTTTCTCCTTGGTTAACCTCCTTGCTCTACCCGCTAGGTCACTATGTTGTCCTGCCGTTTTATTTTAGCAATATTGAAATAACCGGACAGGAGCACTTGCCGAAGGACGGGCCTGTCATCTTGGCCCCTACGCATCGCTCCCGGTGGGATGCGTTGATGATGCCCTATTCAACGGGACAGAAGGTGACTGGACGCGATTTGCGGTTTATGGTAACTGCCGATGAGGTGCAAGGCTTGCAAGGTTGGTTCATCAGACATTTGGGAGGTTTTGCTGTCGATATCAAGCATCCAGCAATTAGCAGCCTGCGTTATGGCGTGGAATTGCTCCTCGACAAGCAAATGTTGGTGATTTTTCCCGAAGGTGGCATTTTTCAGGATGGTGAAGTTCACCCTCCCAAGCCTGGATTGGCTCGTTTGGCAATGCAGGCAGAGTTGAGCCAACCTGGTTTGGGGGTGAAAATTGTACCGATGAGTATCCGCTACCGCCCGCGCATTCCTCGACGGGGTGCTCGTGTCAAAATTGCGATCGGCGAGCCGCTTTCGGTGGCAGATTATGCTAAAGGCGGCAGTAGCAAAAAAGAAGCGCGATTGTTGACTGCCGATCTTGAAATGGCTCTAAAAACTCTTGATGAATGTTGACAGTTGACAGTTGGCAATTGGCAGTTGGCAGTTGGCAGTTGATAGTTGACAGTTGGCAGTTGACCGAAGGAATAAGTAATTGTGATATAATGTTTTTTGGTGCTGTCGAGAGTTGCGGCACTTATTTTGCTTGGTTATTGTCTGTATTAAGAGTCAGCATTAATGGATTGTGCTTTGAACTTTAAACCCGGTCAAATTGTCAGTTTAGAATGTGGAAATGCGTGCCTGCATTCAGAGGTGATTGAAGTGGTTGAGGCACGTCAAATTTGTTGGGTGCGCCCTCTAATGTTGGTGGGATTGGTATCGGGGAAGGATTTGCCCCAAAAGTGGCCGGAAGAATACACTTTATCGGATTTGCGAGATGGTGCTGATTTGCTTTGGCCGTTGAGTTTGTTTCGGGCAGCGCTGGATACCGAGGTGATTTCGCTGTTGACTCAGTTGCAGTCTTTGGACTCCGATCGCAAGGATAGCGCGATCGCGTCTCGGCAACTTAGAGATTTTGTCGATCGAGTTTGGGCCGCTTTTCCGAGTGCTTTTCAATAGTCAGTAGTCATTAGTCAGTAGTCATTAGTCATTAGTCAATAGTCAGTAGTCAGTAGTCATTAGTCAGTAGTCAGTAGTCAGCAGTCAGTAGTTAGCAGGTTTCCTTTCTATGCTCTAGGCTGGTAACAAGTAGAGAGCATAGAAAGGAAACGGCACGGCGGCCTGTCTGGCGCGGGAAACTGCGACTTTTAATAATTGCTATCAGATTGAAGATTGTAGCAAAACTTTTGAAATTGGCATTAAAATACTGCGTGAGAAAGCTCTGCCGGATCGAGATTGTTATGAATAACTTGACCGTCGCGGAACCAGACAACGCGGCGAGTTTGGCGCGCTACTTCGGGTTCGTGCGTTACCATCACCACAGTCATGCCGCTTTCATTGAATTCTGTAAAAATATCCATTACTTCTTGAGTGGTTTTTGTATCCAATGCACCAGTCGGTTCATCTGCAAGCAACAACACGGGACGGTTGACAATAGCACGGGCGATGGCTACCCGCTGCTGCTGTCCTCCTGATAGTTGATTCGGTCTATTTTGCAGCCGACTTTGCAAGCCTACTTTTGTTAAAGCGTCTACGCCCCGTTCGCGTCTTTCGGCTGCGGGAATGCCTGCATAAACCATCGGTAACATGACATTTTCTAATGCTGTCAATTGAGCCAACAGGTGAAATTGTTGGAAGACAAAACCTAGTTTTAAATTGCGAATTCCGGCTAATTCTGCTTCGGGCATTTGGGCGACATCTACGCCATCTAGGTAGTAACTGCCGCTCGTAGGTCGATCGAGACAGCCGATAATATTCATAGCTGTAGATTTGCCGGAACCCGATGCGCCCATAATCGAGCAATATTCTCCTTGGGTTACTGTCAAGCTGACGCCGTTGAGGGCGCGCACTTCCAAGTCGCCGATGCCGTAAACTTTTGTTACGTCTTGCAGGCCGACGATGACGGGTTTTGAGGTGTCTTGCAGGTGGAGGTCTGGATGGGTCTGGGTTTGTAGTTCAGGCATTTGTTTTTATGTGCGATCGACACAACTAATTACTAAGTTAACACTTCTTCTCGGTTTTGGCGGCTGGAAGGGCGATGTTTGGACGCTTATAGCACTTACGCACGGGCGGGCCAGAAACCGGGTTTTTTCACGAAAATAATTGGTTATAGCCCGCAAAAACGATAAAAACCCGGTTTCTTTGGTCTTAATGAATAAGTCCTAAGTTAAATAATTTGTGGCTTAAATGCGATCGGGATCGATGTTAAATTCGCGCAGTTTGGCCGCCAAACGTTCGGCTCTTTGAGATGCTTGTTCGGCTCTTTGAGATGCTTGTTCGGCTCTTTGAGATGCTTGTTCGGCTCTTTGAGATGCTTGTTCAGCTCTTTGAGATGCTTGTTCTGCACGCTGGCGGTTTAATTCACCCTGTTCCTCCAATTCCGCATAAGAAAGAAACCTTTGTCCATCTGGTCGATAAATTTCCAACCCATCTTCGCCCAACTCAAATCGTACTCCCAATCTAGGACTTATCCAGCCCTCCATCGGCTCAATTATTTCTAGGTTTCCTTCAATTCTTTGCCAACCGCTCAAATCGTTATTTTGCGGATCGTAAAGATAATATTCCTCGACTCCATAGCGATTGTAAAATGCAAGTTTTTTGTACATTTTTGCTTGTCTGTCGTTATGAGAGCGAATCTCAAATGTGACTTGGGGAGCAATATTATCTTCTTGAAATTGCATATAGGAACGTCGATCGCCCTTTGGTCTACCAAATATTACCATCGTATCCGGTGCTTGAGAAATTTCTGGTCTACCTTGAACTGGATACCAGAGTAAATCGGCGGCTATAAAGACGTTTGGGTCATTTTTGAACAACGATTCGCAACCTTCTTTGATTGTGACAATTAATTTATATTGAATTGTACTATCTGCCATTGGTTGACCGTCGCTGGATGGATAAATAATTTGTTCGTTCGTGACTTGCATAGTGGTTGTCTCCGAGAACTATCCGATCTTAATTATACTATAGCCGAGTCTCAGTTAGCTGAGGTAAACTCCCGTAATGGGTAATCGGTAATGGGCCAGAAATCATAGCTAGTAGCTAACCCAATTCCCAATTCCCAATTCCCAATTCCCAATTCCCAATTCCCAATTCCCAATTCCCAATTCCCAATTCCCAATT
>NZ_JAUBTX010000082.1:0-15618 GCF_036705185.1 Microcoleus sp. B4-D4
CTGGTGGCTGCGGGCTTTTTCATTCGTTTATTTTACCAGATGCCGCCACTGAAGTTTTTTTGACCTGAATCCTTACCTGATAATCTCTTTTTTGTCAATCAGGAATCAGACAAATAATCATTTTGAGAGCTAATTTGACTGAAGAAGAAGGTGCAGAAAACAGACTGCTAGCACATACAGGAATCCTCACTGATATTCTTGCTCAACACTTCGACTATTTTCTGACTATCGATGCAATTAGTCGCTAAGGATCGAAAACTTAATAACTTAAACACCTCCTACAGTCTTCTCTCCTGTAAGTTGCCATATTAAAGGAGGCAGAGCCTCCGCACCTGCATTACCAGGCAGAGCCTGGTAACGAGCAATCGCTTAAGTTATTAAATTTTCATTACTAAGTCAGAGCGCGTTTATGTTGATTGTCGGTGAACATGAAAGATTGTTGGTGAAGCCAGCTTTTACCAATACAGCGTATTCCAGGTTTATGAAGTATACCCCAGAAACCAGGTTTCTTTACAGATCTCGCATTACTTATTCTGTTCTGTGATATCAATTCCGGTTGCACTCATACATGATGTTAACTGTTAACAGTTAACAGTTAACAGTGAATTTACTATTCCGATGAAGAGAGAATTTGATATGAAACCCGGTTGTTCGCTCTCTACATCTACATGGAATATGCTGTATTATTGTGGTTAATTTCTTAAGCCTGATATTACTTCTATTCTGATTAATTAATCATTGCTCGACTTGATTGCATATTTCCGATAATTTAACTGGAAGCTGAAACACAGGGCGGAAATACCTATCTACATATAGGGGAACACCGATCCGATCGCCCTCCGTAACTCCCTACAATGATAATTGTACGGGCGATCGAGTATTTGCCTCTACAGTATCGCTTTTTAATGCAGGGAATTAAAATTTATGCAACCGAATAATCCAAACCAATTTACCGAAAAAGCCTGGGAAGCCATCGCCCGCACTCCAGAAATCGTCAAAGCAGCTCAGCAGCAACAGCTAGAAAGCGAACATTTGATGAAAGCGTTGCTGGAACAAGAATCGGGACTGGCTAGCAGTTTATTTAACAAAGCGGGAGTTTCTGTATCAAAATTGCGCGATCGCACTGATGAAACTATCAGCCGCGGGCCCAAAATCTCGGGAACTGGCGGCAACGTCTATCTCGGTCGTTCTCTCGACACTTTGCTCGATCGCGCTGAAACTTACCGAAAAGAGTACGGCGATGAATTTATTTCGATCGAGCATTTGATCCTAGGGTACGTTAAGGACGATCGCTTCGGCAAAAATCTACTACAAGAATTTAAACTAGACGAAGCCAAGCTCAAAAATATCATTACCCAAGTCCGGGGGAACAACAAAGTGACAGACCAAAATCCAGAAGGCAAATACGAAGCGCTGGAAAAATACGGCCGAGATTTGACAGAAGCCGCGCGTCAAGGCAAACTCGATCCGGTAATCGGAAGAGATGACGAGATCCGCCGCACGATTCAAATATTGAGCCGCCGCACCAAAAATAACCCCGTACTGATTGGGGAACCGGGAGTTGGCAAAACTGCGATCGCCGAAGGACTCGCCCAGCGAATTATCACCGGAGATGTGCCGCAATCTCTCAAAGACCGACAATTAATTAGCTTAGATATGGGCGCGTTAATTGCCGGTGCAAAATTCCGGGGAGAATTTGAAGAACGCTTGAAAGCGGTGCTCAAAGAAGTGATGGACAGCAACGGTAAAGTCATCCTATTTATCGATGAAATTCACACCGTTGTCGGGGCCGGCGCGACTCAAGGCTCGATGGATGCCGGCAACTTGCTAAAACCCATGTTAGCGAGGGGAGAATTGCGCTGTATCGGTGCTACAACTCTCGACGAATACCGCAAATATCTCGAAAAAGATGCAGCCTTAGAACGCCGTTTTCAACAAGTTTATGTTGACCAGCCGACAGTAGAAGATACTATTTCAATTCTGCGGGGCTTGAAGGAACGGTATGAAGTTCACCACGGCGTGAAAATTTCTGACAGCGCGCTAGTTGCTGCGGCTACTTTGTCTACTCGATATATTAGCGATCGCTTCCTTCCCGACAAAGCCATTGACTTAGTGGATGAAGCAGCGGCTAAACTCAAAATGGAGATTACTTCCAAGCCGGAAGAATTAGACGAAATCGACCGCCGGATTTTGCAGCTAGAAATGGAAAGGCTGTCGCTGCAAAAAGAAAGCAACGCAGCTTCGATCGAACGCTTGGAAAGACTGGAAAAAGACTTAGGCAATCTCAAGGAACAGCAAAGCGGTTTGAACGCCCAATGGCAATCAGAAAAAGGTGTCATCGGTAGCATTCAAACAATCAAAGAACAGATGGACAAGGTGAATATTGAAATTCAACAAGCTGAATTAAAATATGACCTAAACCGCGCTGCTGAGTTGAAATATAGCAAGTTGACCGAGTTGCAAAAACAATTGCAAGAAGCCGAAGCTCAACTGACAGCAACTCAAACCACTGGTAAAACTTTACTCAGGGAAGAAGTCACGGAATCTGACATTGCTGAGATTATTTCTAAGTGGACGGGAATTCCGATTAGCAAGTTAGTTGAATCGGAAATGCAGAAACTTTTGTACTTGGAAGATGAACTGCACAAACGGGTAATCGGACAGAATGAAGCGGTGACGGCGGTTGCAGATGCTATTCAACGATCGCGCGCGGGTTTAGCCGATCCGAACCGTCCCGTTGCGAGTTTTATCTTCCTCGGCCCTACGGGTGTAGGTAAAACCGAGTTGGCGAAAGCATTAGCATCTTATCTCTTTGATACCGAAGAGGCGATCGTCCGCATTGATATGTCGGAATACATGGAGAAACACGCAGTTTCGCGGTTAATTGGTGCGCCTCCGGGATACGTTGGCTACGATGAAGGCGGACAATTAACTGAGGCTGTGCGCCGCCGTCCTTATTCGGTAATTCTGTTTGATGAAATCGAGAAAGCGCACCCGGATGTCTTCAATATCATGCTGCAAATTCTGGATGACGGTCGCGTTACCGATGCTCAAGGTCACACGGTAGACTTTAAGAATTCTGTGATTATTATGACATCCAATGTCGGCTCTCAATACATCTTGGATGTGGCGGGAGATAACGAAGAAATGCGGAGTCGGGTGATGGAGGCGATGCGGGGAACTTTCCGCCCGGAATTCTTGAACCGGATTGATGAGATGATTATCTTCCACGGTTTGAGTAAGGTGGAATTGCGGCAGATTGTGCTGTTACAAGTCAAGCGTTTGGAAAAACGTTTAGCCGATCGCAAAATGTCTCTGAAATTGTCGGAATCGGCGATCGACTTCTTGGCAGAAATCGGCTACGATCCTGTGTACGGTGCGCGGCCGCTGAAACGAGGAATTCAACGCGAGTTGGAAACGCAAATGGCGAAGGGTATTTTGCGGGGAGATTTTGTTGATGGCGATACCATTTTTGTGGATATCGAGAATGAAAGGCTGGCGTTTAAGCGTCTGCCGGCCCAGTTGGTAACTGCGAAATAATTGGAGTTGCGGCAAAGTCTAAGAAACCGGGTTATCAAATAATTTAGCTTGGGTGGCGAGATATCTCGCCACTCAACCCGGTTTCGGGGAATTTTGAAAAATCTTAAAAACCGGGTTTCTCTAACAGTTGTAGTGTGTGCAAAGTGCACCTTATTTTTGGGCGCACTGTTTTTTTCTCGATCGCGGTAGGCGATGGAAAACCCGGTTTTTCCCTGAATTTCTGCCTGCTAAATCCTACCTCTCATAATTCCGATGCTACCGGATTTGAGATTACTGGGCTCGCATTCCGAACGATCGAACCTAATTAGGGCTTGCTGAATAAAACTAGAAAGCTGACCAGATAAGGGGTTCAAGCTTTTTTTGCTCGAAGGAGTGCAAGTTATAGGATTATAGAGGCTCAAAACCCTTGCACCTTGGTTGTTCGGATCTGGCTTGCATTTGGGAATTTAGCAATAAACCTACTATTTTTCAAGCTGTGTAGCCTCCTTTTTCCACTAAGTACACTTTTTCAGCAAGCCCTAATTATGGGCAATTAACGGGACAGCATAGAATTTTTATCCAGCAACTAAAGCGGGAGTTTCTGTTGAAATAATTTGCTCGAAACTGTCAAAAATTTCAAAGAGTTGGTCGAGTTGAGTAATTTCAAATATTAGCCTGACAGTGGCTGAAACGTTGCAGATGACGAGGCGGCATCCCCGGTGGCGGGCGGCGTTGAGTCCCCCGACTAGGGCGCACAAGCCGGAACTGTCGATAAAATCTACGTCGGCCATGTCAATTACCCAGAGTTGGTGGCGATCGGGCAAAATCTCGGCTAGCTGTTGCTGGAGGACATTCCCAGCTTGGGAGTCGAGGCAATTTTGAGGTTGGAGGATGATGTGTTGGTTGAAGTTGGGAAATTTCATAGCAGTTATCCTCGGATTGTCAAGTATCAATAAGTGAGTTCGGTTGCTGCCAAAGTTGAGATCATCAGGGAATTTCAGCTAAGGTTTAAGGATTGGACGATCGCCCGACTGTGATAAATTTAGGAGGAAAACTGGCTGGCGATCGGCATCCGGCAACCGCAACAATCCTGATTAATCTATAATGCCCTAAAGGCTAGTTTTTTGTTGGGCGGCCGATCGCGAGTTTTGTGTGTTCTTCATCACAACGAAAGATTGCACTATTGGCGGAATCGAGCCAATATATAAAAGTATTGAGCTTTGCAAAAGTTTACGAAGGCAGTATCGAAATGTCTTTTGAGTTTTTATCGTTAGAGACTATTCAGGAATTTGCGCGAGATTACGGCTACTGGGCTGTATTTCTGGGAATTTTGCTGGAAAATCTGGGAGTTCCTCTTCCAGGCGAGACAATTACAATTGCTGGCGGTTTTTTAGCCGGCAGCGGAGAACTCAATTACTGGTTTGTGCTCGGAAGCGCGATCGCCGGTGCGACTCTCGGCGGAAATTTCGGATATGCGATCGGCAGATACGGCGGCTGGCCGCTGCTGCTGAAGCTAGGACAATTTTTCCGCTTTCGGGAAGAACAACTGTTTGACCTAAAAGAACAGTTTAGCAAAAATGCAGCTAAAGCCGTATTTTTAGGCCGTTTCATCGCACTGCTGCGGATTTTTGCCAGCCCCCTAGCGGGCATCGCCGAAATGCCTTTTTGGAAATTTTCGCTGTTCAATATTCTGGGTGCAGCAAGCTGGGCATCTGTCATGGTAAGTTTGTCATATTTCCTAGGACAAGTAGTGTCTTTAGAGAAGTTGGTAGCTTGGGCCGCTCAATTTGCTGTATTTGCTTTGCTTTTAGCAGTTGGTTGGATTGTAATTCCTATTTGGTTAGAGTCGCGGACTTTGGACAAGACTAAGTAAAGACGCAACATTGTTGTGTCATCAACTCCGATACCGCCAAAATAAGGACAAAACAACGTTGTTTTGTCCTTATTTTTTGTATTGCTAAGACTCTCAGAAACCGGGTTTTTAACAACTATGGGTAAAACACCGAATTTTCACAAAAAACCCGATTTCTCATCACCCGTAAGACTCTCAGAAACCGGGTTTTTGACAACTCTGGGTACAGCGCCGAATTCTTGCAAAAAACCCGGTTTTTAATACCTAATACCATTTTTCTAAAGATGTGCTATAGATCAATACGGTTTACTTAACATATTTATGCCCCGGAGATCCCCCTCGCATCCCCCTTAAGAAGGGGAGTAGGGGTTGACTTTGAGGGGATTCTTGTTCCCCCCTTTTTAAGGGGTGTGCCAGGGAGATCGTCTTAAGTAAACCGTATTGTGCTATGGATGAACTCTTAGCCCCCCCTTAATAAGGGGGGGTTGGGGGGGTAATATCTAGCGCTACTTTATGAAATTGGTATAACACGGTTAGAATTTCGAGTAGCATCGCACGAGGATGTACTATGACGGCATTAACTGAAATTTGCGAAGAAGTAATTGATTCTTCAGTCCCGGAAGGCGGAAATTGCTTGTATAGATGCGGTTTCAATCGCCGACTCTTAGCTGCTGCGATCTTGAAATAAGGTGCGCGCGGCGCACCCTACCTAAGAATTTCTAGCCTCTATTTTTTTCCGACCAAATGCGTGTGGGCAGTCCCCAAACGTAGACAAATCCTTCGGCGGCTTTGTGGTCGAATTCGTCCTCTGCACCGTAGGTTGCTAAGTCGAAACTGTACAGCGAATTTTCTGATTTGCGACCGACAATTGTGGCATTTCCCTTGAAGAGTTTGAGCCTCACTGTTCCAGTTACTCGCTTTTGCGTGTCCTGAATGAATGCGTCTAAAGCGGTCTTTAAAGGGTTGTACCAAAGACCGTTGTAAATCATTTGGCTGTAGGTTTCTTCGATACCGCGCTTGTATCGCGTCACATCTGCTGTCAGAGTTAAGCTTTCTAAATCTCGGTGCGCGTGCATTAACACTAAAATCGCTGGCGTTTCATAAATCTCTCGCGATTTAATCCCGACTAAGCGGTTTTCAATCATGTCGATGCGCCCTACTCCGTGATTTCCAACTGTTTCGTTGAGTTGGCTAATTAAGGCGACGGGCGATAATTTTTTTCCGTTCAAACTGACAGGATTTCCGCAGTCGAAACCGATTTCTATGTATTCTGGTTTGTCGGGGGTTTGCTCGATCGCCTTTGTCATCAAATACACCTCTTCCGGCGGTTCCGCCCAAGGATCTTCGAGGATTCCGGCTTCAATTGCCATTCCCAATAAGTTGCGATCGATACTGTAAGGCGAAGACTTCTTCACCGGCGACGGAATGCCGCATTTTTCGCCGTATGCGATCGTTTCCTCCCGGCTCATTTTCCACTCCCTGGCGGGTGCTAAAATCTTAATCTTAGGATTCAGCGCGCCGATCGACACATCAAACCGCACCTGATCGTTTCCCTTACCAGTACAACCGTGGGCGATCGCATCTGCACCGTATTTTTCGGCAGCTTCTACTAACAATTTAGCAATCAGCGGGCGGGCTAACGCCGTAGAAAGCGGATACTGATTTTCGTAAAGCGCGTTAGCTTGAATCGCTGGAAACGCATAATCTTTGATAAATTCCTCGGTAGCATCAATTACCAGAGATTCCGAAGCACCCGATGCTAAAGCCTTTTTGCGGATTGGTTCTAATTCGTCTCCCTGTCCCAAATCCGCCGCCAGAGTAATTACCTCTTCGACTCCCCACTCCTTCATCAGGTAAGGAATGCAGACAGAGGTATCGACTCCGCCGGAATATGCTAGCACAACTTTTTTAGCGCGACTCATTGCTATTTACATCCTGAATTTAAGTTAATACGGTTGGGTTAAGACTGTTGATTGTCCAGAGATCCCCCCCTTAAGAAGGCGGACTTCGATCGATTTCTTGTCCCACCCCCTACTCCCCTTTTTTAAGGGGGTGCCAGGGCGATCTGGCTTAACCCAACCGTATTGGAATTTAACCGACTTTTCATTATGCACCTAATTCAGATTAATTCTTGTCAGAAATAGTACAGATTTATATATGCTTTTTTTGCTACACTTGGCGATTTCCTGGGAAAGTTGCTGCAAAAAATCTGCTACCGTGGGATACGGTAACTGTGGCGATGGGGAAGATCCGTGTTTTTTAGTGTTGTGATTCCGACGTACAATCGTAAATTGATTTTGGCAAAATGTCTACTGGCTCTGGAAAATCAGCAGTTCGATCGCCCTGGGACAGATTATGAGGTGATTGTAGTCGATGATGGTTCGACGGACGGGACGATCGAGTGGTTGGCCGCAAATGCCGATTTGTTGCCGCACGCGCGATCGATTTGTCAATCTCACCAAGGCCCCGCCGCCGCCCGGAATTTGGGCGTGGAAGATGCTAAGGGCGATACGATTATTTTTATTGACAGCGATTTAGTCGTCACGGAGCATTTTTTGCAAGCACACGCGGATGCTTTGATACAAGCATACAAGGATACTGATGCGGTTTTTACTTATGGCAGTGTGATTAATACTTGCAATTTCGACAATCCCACCTCAGAACCTTACAAAATAACAGATTTTTCAGCCGCTTACTTTGCTACTGGAAATGTGGCGATCGCCCGCCACTGGCTGCTGGAAGCTGGACTATTTGACAATCGCTTTCAATTGTACGGATGGGAAGATTTAGAATTGGGTGTCAGGTTAAAAAAATTAGGTTTAAAATTGATTAAATGTCCGGCTGCTGTCGGCTATCACTGGCATCCAGCTTTTAATTTAGAGCAAATACCAGGCATGATTGACCGAGAAATTCAGCGCGGGAGAATGGGAGTTTTGTTTTATCAAAAACACCCTAGTTGGAACGTGCGGCTGATGATTCAAATGACTGTTCTGCACCAAATACTGTGGGGAGTTTTATCTTTGGGCGGGATGCTGAACGAGCGCACAATGAAACCTTTTTTGCAGTTGCTGATTGACCGAGGTCAGTCGCAGTTAGCTTTGGAAATTGCTCGAATTTTTCTCAATTGGTATAATGTGAAAGCCGTGTATGCAGCTTACGGTGAATTGCCGGCTCATAGCAAGATATAGCCTTTCTGTGCTCTGGTATGAGGTACTTCCGGGATAGGGCATAGGGCATAGGGCATAGGGCATATCTCGCTTTTTTGAGAACCGCCATATCATCAATTATCCCGATCGCCTAAACAAAAAATCAGGGGTTCATTTCACCGAAATTTAGAGCGTATAATAGCAGAACTCAAAAACCCGCCCCCATCGCAAATACGGTTCCACCTGTTCCTTAATTATGGTGGTAGATGGGGGCAGTTTATTAATATTTGAGATATGAATTAAAGATGGTTAGTGAAGTGATATCATGTCCGGTCGATTGACAACAATAAGATTGGTTGGTAGTGCGGAATGCGAGCCCGCACTACCAACGGTTTTTGTGATGCTAATCGCACGCGATATGAATTCCTACGGGTAAAATATTAATATTGGTAGATATTGTCAGAGCTTGTCAGGGCTGGTGTAGTTGCTGTGTAGAGTAAGTAAATCTACCGAAAGAATACAAATAGAGCATCTCAATGAATGCAGTAAGTATTTTTTATACTAATCTCGCCATCGCTACACCCGAACAGAAGTCCGAACAACCCGATAAATACAGGCTAAACACTTCTTGAAACACTGTCAAGATTTTACTTTTAATCAAAGTGGCCGAATTTACCAGTGATTTGAGGATTATCGGCTGTGAAAATCGATCGGTTCTGATAACTTTGTCCGCAAAAGGTTTAAAATTTTCAATATTTTTGATAGAATTATTGCAAATATCAGGGCTAAGCTATTTGGGCGATCGATCTAACAGTTCCACCGCCTCAAACGCAAACAAGGCTGAGAGTCTGATTTATGCTCGTATAGCTGATAAAAGCAGAGGATACAGTCGCTCATTGACCTGGCCAAAAACGGATGCAAGCTTCCCCAGGGCTGTCGGGAGCAGCCAAAAATTTTAGACTAACGTTCAACCTCCCAGATTCATCTGTCCTTGTCAATCTAAAATCCTTCGACTGAGCGTTAGCCGAAGTCTAAAATCTCAAATCTAACATCGAATGACCGCCAGCGATCGAAAAACAAGATGCGGAGCTGATTAAAATTTGGATTGCTCAAATCCGCATCCTAAAGCAACATTTACGAAAGACTCTTGCAGCAAGCTAATAATTTTATTACCAAAATATTAGACAGTTTGCTGAATTTTAAAATTAATTTTCAAATAATAAATTGAGGGTAGGTTGTGAAAAAGCTTGATAATCAATACGCACAAACACCAACATTGGCATCAGAAACCGATAGCTTAAAACAAAACATTTTAATCGTTGATGACCACCCAGAAAGCTTGCGTCTTTTATCTCAATTTTTGTCTAAGCAGGGATACAAAGTGCGGCCGATACGGGATAGTAAATTCGCTCTCCAGTTTGCTCGCTCGACTCCACCGGATTTGATTTTACTCGACATCATGATGCCCGGTATGGATGGCTATCAAGTTTGCGAACAGCTAAAAGCTTGCGCTAAAACCAAAAATATTCCTGTGATTTTTATCAGTGCCTTAAATGAAGTTTTTGATAAAGTCAAAGCTTTTTCGCTTGGTGCTGCAGACTACATTACTAAACCGTTTCAAACAGAAGAAGTGGTTAGCCGCATTCAAAATCAACTGCTGCTCAGTCGTCTTTCCAAGCAAATTGTAGAACAAAATGCGCGCCTGCAAGCAGAAATAGAAGAACGCAAGCGGGTGGAAGCAGAACTGCGAGAAAGTCAGCACTGGCTGTCAGCAGTAATTAAAATGAATCCTAATGTTTTGTACATTTATGATGTGATTGAACACCGGATTTTATATCTTAATCGCGAACTGTATAGAGATCTTGGCTATTCCCTCACAGAAATACAACAAATGGGAGCAGCATTTCTGCTTAACTTAATCCACCCTGATGATTTGCGAGCTTTCTCAGAACACATGAGCCGGATTGAGGCAGCAAAAGACGGTGAAAGCTTTGAGATTGAGTACCGAATTCAGCACAAAAACGGTGAATATCGCTGGTTTTTTAGCCTGGATACCGTGTTTACCAGAACAACGGATGGCCAACCTTGGAAAATTCTGGGAAGTGCTACTGAAATTAGCGATCGCAAAGAAGCAGAACTCGAACTAAAAACAGCTTTAGCTGCTTTGGAAAGGCAAATCAAGCAAAGATTTCTGCTAGAAACAATTACTTTAGAAATTCGCTATAGCTTAAAGCAGGATCGAGTGTTTCAAACAGCAGCAGCCCAAATATGTCGAGTTTTTAATGCCGATAGTTGCTTGATTCACACCTACACAGAAGATCCAATTGCCCGCCTTTTTTGTGTGGCTCAATACACAAGATGTGAATCAAAATCGCTGGTAAGTTTAGAAATACCTCTGGAGGAAAACGATCACGTTCAGCTTGTATTGTCCCAAGATAAAGTTGTAGTTTGTGATGATGTTTTTGCTGAACCGCTACTAGAAAATGTCAGAGGTTTGTGCGAGGAAATAGGTTTGAAGTCGATGATAGCGGTACGGACTTCCTACCAGGGTAAACCTAACGGAATGATGTGCTTGCACCAGTACCATTGCCGCCAATGGACGCAAGATGATATCGGATTATTGAAAACTGTGGCGGCACAAATGGGAATTGCGATCGCCCAAGCCAATCTTCTCGAACAAGACGAACAGCAGCGACTGAAACTGCAACAAAGCGAAGCTAGTCTAGCAGCAGCCCAGAAAATTGCCCGTATCGGCAGTTGGGAATTTGATATTATAGCAAATAAGATTACTTGGTCAGAAGAAGTATTCCGCATTTTTGGTCTTGACTCAACCGCATCTGAACCGACATACGTCCAACTTTTACGGATGTATCATCCCGACGATAGAGACTCCTTCAAAGAAACTGTTAGCCTCGCTATTTCGCAAGGAAGATCCTACAAAAAAGAATTGCGGATTTTGCATTTTAGCGGTCAAATCACCTACGTGGAAGCAAGGGGCACATCTGTTTTTACCGAAACCGGAGAAGTAATCAAACTGTTGGGAACAGTCATGGATATCACCGATCGCAAACAAGCAGAAGCAGCCTTGCAACTTAGCGAAGAACGTTTTTATCTGGCATTTGAAGGCAGTGCGATGGGGTTGTGGGATTGGAATCTTGTGACGGGAGAAGTCTATTTTAATTCGCGCTGGAAGACGATGTTGGGATATGAAGCAGACGAGATAGAAAATAAGTTTACATCTTGGGAGCAACTGTTACATCCAGAGGATTTGTCCCAGGCTCAAGCAGCACTAGAAACTCACTTTCAATGCAAAAGTTCGATGTACGAAGTGGAATTGCGGATGTTGACAAAATCCGGCGATTGGAAGTGGATTTTGGCTCAAGGAACGGTGATGGAACGGGATGATGGGGGAAATCCTTTGCGGATGACTGGCACCCATATCGATATTAGCGATCGCAAACAAGCAGAAGTAGATTTGCAATTTAGCGAACAGCGAGAACGAGAAAAAGCTCAAGAGTTAGCACAAACTCTGGAACACTTAAAAAATGCTCAATCTCATCTCATTCAAGCGGAAAAAATGTCAAGTATCGGGCAAATGGTAGCAGGAGTAGCCCACGAAATTAACAACCCGATCAGCTTCATTTACGGCAATATTATTCCTGCCCGACAGTACGCCTGCGAGTTGGTAAAGTTGATCGAAATATACCAGCAGCACTATCCTGAACCAGTTCCAGAAATTGCGGCAGAATTGGTAGAAGTAGATGTAGATTTTATAGCTGAAGATTTTCCGAGAATCATGGCTTCAATGCAGGGAGGTGCTAACCGAATTAAGCAGATTGTGGTTTCTTTAAGAAATTTTTCGAGACTCGATGAAAAAGATATCAAATTAACAGATATTCATGAAGGAATAGAGAGCACGTTGGTGATTTTACAGCACCGATTGCAGTCACATTCAAAAGGTCGGGAAATTGAAGTTGTTAAAAATTACGGCAAACTACCAAAAATCGAGTGTTATCCGGCGCAATTAAACCAGGTATTTATGAATTTGCTGTTGAATGCGATCGATGCTGTGGAAGAGTCATCGACCAACTGTACTGAGGCTGTTACCCAAATTTGCATTGTTACGGAAATTTGCAGCGAAAATCAAGTGTGCGTAAGGATTGCTGACAGCGGGCCCGGTATCCCTCCAGAGGTGCAGTCAAGGATGTTTGACCCGTTTTTTACTACAAAGCCGATCGGCAGCGGTACTGGTTTGGGGTTGTCGATTAGTTACCAAATTGTCAAAGACACCCACGGCGGTAAGTTGCAGTGTCATTCAGAGGTTGGGCGGGGAACAGAATTTGCGATCGAACTGCCGATTTCGCAAAAAGTGAAAAGTAAAACCTTTTATTAAGGCTAATTGACTGCAAATAATATCAAACCCTGACATTTGATTCGATATTTAATGGAAACCATCTATGGTCTAGTTGAATCTTATCTTAATTGTGATAAAATTAAAAGTTACTTTTTTCGCTGCTAGACGTTGCACTCTTTCTCTTGGGAATGAATTTTACAGTTGATTTCATACATACTATTTCAACTCGCGTCTGTAGCATCTACTACCTTTTAACTGAATTATGACTGACTCAATTCGCTTCCTGATGTGCGCTCCCGACCACTACGATGTCGATTACGTAATTAACCCTTGGATGGAGGGAAACGTCCACAAATCATCGCGCGATCGCGCTGTGGAACAGTGGGAAAAACTCTACCACGTCCTCAAAGACAACGCCCTTGTAGACCTCGTACCGCCGGAAAAAGGCTGGCCGGATATGGTGTTCACCGCCAACGCAGGTTTGCTTTTGGGCAATACTTTCGTCCTCAGCCGTTTCTATCACAAAGAACGTCAAGGCGAAGAACCTTATTTCAAAGCATGGTTTGAAAGCAAAGGTTTTACCGTGCACGAACTCCCCAAAGATTTGCCCTTTGAAGGTGCTGGTGACGCTTTGCTCGATCGCGAAGGACGCTGGCTGTGGGCTGGATACGGCTTCCGTTCCGAACTCGACTCGCACCCATTACTAGCAAACTGGCTGAACATAGAAGTGCTGTCGCTGCGTTTAGTAGACGAACGTTTTTATCACTTAGATACCTGTTTTTGTCCGCTCACAGGTGGCTATTTGCTCTACTATCCAGCAGCATTTGACTCCTACTCAAACCGCCTAATTGAAATGCGAGTTGCGCCGGAAAAACGCATCGCCATTGAAGAAGCAGATGCCGCAAATTTTGCCTGCAATGCTGTCAATATTGACAAAGTTGTGGTAATGAACAAGGTCAGCGAAGGCTTGAAAACGCGGATCGCTCAAGCAGGCTTCAAAGTCATTGAAACGCCGATGAGCGAATTTCTGAAAGCGGGCGGTGCTTGTAAGTGTTTGACGCTCAGGGTAACGGAACCGGTGCAAGAAGATCGATCGGCAAACGTGATGGTAGAAAGCCGTGCAATTCGCATGGAAGGCCACCTGCTCGATGCCGGTTTAATCAGCCGTGCTTTAGACTTAATTGTCGAAAACGGCGGCAGTTTCCAAGTGCTCAATTTCAATTTAGGAGAACAGCGCCAAAGCACATCATCCGCAGATGTGAAAGTTTCGGCACCTTCCCACGAAGTGATGGAAGAAATCATGGGATTGCTGATTGACTTGGGTGCAGTGCCGCCACCGCAAGAGATTTGCGACGCTATTTTAGAAGATGTTGTCCAAGATGGTGTCGGCCCGGATGACTTTTATGTTACTACAATTTATCCCACGGAAGTGCGGATAAACGGTCAGTGGGTGAAAGCACGAAATCAGCGGATGGATGGTGCAGTTGCGATTACTGAAACCGCAGAAGGCCCGGTGGCTACGTGCAAATTATTGCGCGATTTAAAAGTAGGTGAAAAAGTCGTTGTTGATGTGGTCGGCATCCGCACTATCCGCAAAACAGAATCGCGGGAACAGCGCAATGCTCAAGAATTTAGCTTTATGTCCGGCAGCGTTTCTAGCGAGCGCCGGGTAGAATTGGTAGTGGAACAAGTTGCGTGGGAATTGCGCCAAATTCGCGATCGCGGTGGCAAAGTGGTAGTTACGGCGGGGCCTGTTGTGATCCACACTGGTGGCGGCGAACATTTAGCGCATTTGATTCGTGAAGGTTACGTGCAAGCATTGTTGGGTGGAAATGCGATCGCAGTTCACGACATGGAACAATCGAGCATGGGAACTTCCTTGGGAGTTGACATGAAACGCGGCGTTGCTGTGCGCGGCGGACACCGCCACCACTTGAAAATGATTAACACCACGCGGCGTTATGGAAGTATTGCTAAAGTCGTTGAAGCAGGCGTAATTACCAGCGGTGTGATGTACGAATGCGTGAAGCACAATATACCGTTTTCGCTAGCAGGTTCGATCCGCGATGACGGGCCGCTTCCCGACACGCAAATGGATATGGTTAAGGCTCAAGAAGAGTATACTGAGCTGTTACGGGGCGCGGATATGGTGTTAATGCTGTCGTCTATGCTGCACTCGATCGGTGTGGGAAATATGACACCGGCGGGTGTGAAGATGGTCTGTGTGGACATTAATCCGGCTGTGGTGACGAAATTGAGCGATCGCGGGTCGATCGAATCTACGGGAGTTGTCACCGATGTGGGATTGTTCCTAAGTTTGTTGGTGAATCAATTGGATAAGTTGACCAGCCGCCATCATATAACTCAATCTGCGTAGATTCGGAATGATGTTAACTGTTAGCTGTTAACTGTTAGCTGTTAATTTACTATTTGCTCGTTTTGCTCGTTACCAGGCTCTGCCTGGTAATGCAGGTATTGAGGCTCTGCCTCCTTTGAGGAAGGCAACTTACAGGAGAGAGGAATGTAGGAGGTGTTGAAGTTATATCGTTTCCGGTTGGATCGGAATGATTTAACCGGCGCTAGAACACAGAGTACACAGAGGGAGAGAATGTATATCTGAATCATTCCGATGCTACCGGATTTGATATTATTAAGTTTTCAATCCTAACATAGGGCTTGCTGGATAAGTGCAGAAAGGTTACACGGCGCGGTTATACGATCGCGCGATCGAGAGTTTAGTGCAAGAT
>NZ_JAUBTX010000083.1:0-14974 GCF_036705185.1 Microcoleus sp. B4-D4
ACCACTCCGATTCCATCCCGAACTCGGTTGTTAAACGCTGCGGTGGCGAAGATATTTGGCGGGTCACTGCCTGAGAAAATAGCTCGATGCCTGGTTAATTTTACTTACACAAAGCCCCCCCCTCTGAATACCAGAGTGGGGCTTTGTTTTTTCCCCCACTACCATCCCAATATTTACTCCGTCCTTCCACAACACACCCTTTTATCCCCACAGCAGACGCTTTTTATCTTGATTTTTATACCCAATTGCCGTCTGTGTTCTTCACGTCAGGCTATTTCTCCTCCCCTTTGTGATCTTGCGGATAATCAACTCCCCATCTGGGCGGATTTCTGTGAATTATTTTATATCATATCTGGTCGATTGACCGTAATACGAGCGACTGTTTATTAACATCAACGTCCGAAAAAGAGCAAGCTTCAGTCGTAAGGATTCAGGTCAAAAAAACTTCAGTGGCGGCATCTGGTAAAATAAACGAATGAAAAAGCCCGCAGCCACCAGACAGAAAGAAAAAACCCAAATCGAGCATTTGAGCCAAGCTGAACTGGTGGAAATGGTACTGGGGCTGCAAACAATTATTGAAGAATTGCAAGAAAAACTAGCTATTGCGGAGGGCAAAAGTCGAACCACCAGTCAAACCTCTTCAAAACCCCCATCAACGGATCTCATCCAGAAATCAGAGAAACCAACAGTCCAACCAGAAGCAGACCAAAAAAAGAAACCAGGTGGACAACCAGGTCATCAGGGAAAAACCCGAAAAGGGTTTGGACGAGTAGACAGAACCGAAATTAGCTCACCGGAAATCTGCCTCAATTGTGGCAGTCAAGAATTAAGTGAAGTAATTAGGGCTTGCTGAATAGAACTCGAAGCTATGACTGCCAAGGGTTTCAAGCTTTTAAAAAACAAAAAAATGCAAGGTTATGGCCTTTGTCGGCTCAAAATCCTTGGATTTCGGTGGAAAATTGTAGAGTAAATTTGGGAACCAATCTCCGAATCTCCCATTTTTCAAGCTGTTTGGCATCTAGATTCGATTTGTGGACTTTTTCAGTAAGCCCTAATTAACATCCACTCTCAGCAAGTAGCAACTCTAGTCGCGAAACCAATTGAAGTCGTCGAATATCAGACACAATCGTGTAAATGTCTCGAATGTGGTGCAGTAGTTAGAGGAGAACCACATCAAGGAGTGGTTCCAGGGCAAGACTTGAGCGTTAATCTCCAAGCATTATTAGTCTGGTTAGGAAATTATGGGCATCTTTCCTACGCCAAGCAGACTGAATTGTTGTGGGAACTCGGCAGGATAGAAGTGTCCGTAGCAATACTTCGGACAGTTTTTAAGCAGCAAGAGTACCATAGGATAGGACTGACGAGAGGTTAGGGTGATTTAAAATCAAGTTAGGGTCTAAATCTAACTTGTTAATAAAGGTGTAAAGTAGATGCCTATTAAATTCTAAGCGTTTGTAAGATGCCATTGAAAAAACAAAGGGAGCCGGAGATGAATGACGATTATAAGCTTCATATTTTGCCAAATTTAAAGCAATGAGACTGGAGTTAAAATGAAAATCAAGCCGTTGAATACCACGACATTGGCAGTCGGATAAACCTGTAAATTGTTTGCGATCACGAAAAATGAACTCAATCTGGAAACGGGCCTGATAATACTCAAGTATTTGCTCGGCTGGCAGAGCAATATCGGTGCTAAACAATAAAATATTTTTGCTCTTACCGTTAGGTTGAAGCTCTGAAATCACAGCTAAACGTATTTCACCTTTTAAACAATAACTCCATAATACTAATGAATAAAGATTAACTCCCGCTCGAAGTTTTTTGACAAAAGTTAAATTCTTTAAATTATTGCAGTCAACCTTTCCATCATATTTGCGAGGGGCACATCGTGGATCTTTTCACCTGTATAGAGGTAATTTAAGTTAGCATCAATCCTTAATTTACTAATCAAATTTAAATCTGCATCCCGTACAGCATTCCAGAATTTTAAGCGACAATAATAACCATCAGCTACCAAGTAACGGACATAATCTGGCAACAAAGAACGAGTTTTTTTTTAAATGTTGAGCATAGTCATCGACTCTTGTTATTTCAGGCGTTAAGCTTAATAACTTCTGTTTTTTGCCAAGTTTTTTTGAATTATTTTTGACTTTAGCAGTTAGGGGATTTTTCGGTAGTTCTGTGGTCGGACGCAAGGGCGTTTGTTGTACACTTAGGCTATAAGATAAATGAGTTTCAACTTCGACCACAGAAATTACAGAAATTTCTAATCCCTCTTCAGATCTGCCAGCTACACCATTATAAAAACTAGCTTTGCCTTCAGTTTTTTTGCCACTTTTGGGGATAAAAGAACAATCGATAACGGCAATAAGTGTTCGCTGATGATCTAAGGCTTTATTGAGAAATAATTTATTAAATGCGGGAAAATCAAAGCTTTTGAAAAAGTGGCGACGATAGGTTTTTTCACTCAAACAGCTATAATGACTCAGATTGGTAAAATTAACCTTGCCATAAACAAGCAATATGGTGGAAAATAAAATCACCATAAACTTCTTTTGAGGCAAGACTCAATACCTGGCATTTGTTGTAAAATAGATTCAAGAATATTCATGAGGCAGTTTTTTAAGTTCGTGTGTTTTTTGAGCTTAACCTAAAAATTGCCTTTTTTTTGATTTTTGATTCAGATTCCAATAACTTTTGTAGCTCGGCGAGCCTCGCGTCCCTCTTCCAAAACTGTCCGAAGTATTGTTAAAGAATCCTAAAAATTTTCATTTTCTGATTGAGGCGTTCAATGACGATACGTTGGGTGGTCATAGTACGACTTCCAGAGATAGAAATTTTGGTCAACAATCGGGGAATTTATGGATCGAAAGCATTTGAGGGGATCGATGATGAATGGATAAATTTTCTGCAAATCAACGTCATCAGCGGAGTGCGACTTTCTCGAAAGTATTTGCGATTAATGCTGATTAAGAATTGGGGGCCGATTATTGTCATTTCCAGCGAACTCGGTAGTCAAGATTCCAGTAGAAATGATTCACTACGGAAGCTAGGGATTGTTATTCTGCCGGGGCCGAAGCCGATCTGGTACAATTTGAAGGGTTTTGCATCCAGGGTGTTTCAGAAGTCTGCATCAAGTCGAGGCGAGATTTGAAAATTTCAATGCACGCGATCGCATCAAGGCTATCTGTTGACTTCGATAAGTTACTGGTGGCGGGTGCACAGGAACATTTCACCAATAAACTCAATCAACCATTTTGCTACAGACACAGTACAGCAATCCGGTGCAGCACATCCCCCAGCCAAAGCGTTCCCTGGTGAAGAGTTTCGCCATTAGATTAAATTTACCCGCACAATTGCCATCCCTGGCTCGATCGCCAAAGATAAAATTTTTCCGGGGAAAACTTGCTATTTAATGAATAAGACTTTAAAATCCAGCAATGTAAATCAAACTCTCAACAAGCAGCCCCTGCAAGCACAAACCCGAAATGAGTGGAAAGTGCCAAAAAGCTGGAAAAATTACCTTTTTTAACTCTTTCAACAGCAAAGCACAGAAAAACCCAGGGATCGACGCTCTGCATCTTGGAACGAATGCTTTGCTCGCAATACTACAAATGTATCAAATAATTGTCTGCCCAAACTCAGCCGCAACTGATGCCTAGCCCAAACGCTTGCTGCGTAAGGTTTCAGTTACTAATGAGGCTGATTTTATTGTCATTAACTACTTGAGGATTCGATCGCATGGTTTCGATTTCTACAACTCAGTCCGACGCGATCCCGGTGTCTGCGCCAGGGGTAACGGCCCCAACCCAAAGCAGCACGGCGACAGCAACAGGAGTGTGCGTGACGGTTCACGGTCACTTTTACCAACCGCCCCGAGAAAACCCTTACCTGGATGCGATCGAACGCCAAGCCAGCGCCGAACCCTCCCACGACTGGAACGAACGCATCGATCGCGAGTGCTACCGCCCCAACGCCTTTGCGCGCATACTCAACGACCGAGGGGAAGTCGCCGGAATCGTCAACAACTACGAATATCTCAGCTTCAACATCGGCCCGACATTGATGAGTTGGCTCGAACGCTACGATCCCGAAGTCTACCAGCGGATTCTGGAAGCCGATCGTAAAAGCTGTCAGCGCCTGTCCGGTCACGGTAACGCGATCGCCCAAGTATACAATCACATCATCATGCCGCTGGCGAACGAGCGAGACAAATATACCCAAATTCGCTGGGGAATCGCAGATTTTCGATCCAGATTCGATCGCGATCCCGAAGGAATGTGGCTCGCCGAAACCGCCGTAGACTACGCCACCCTCGAAGCTTTAGTGGCCCAAGGCATCCGCTTCATTGTCTTAGCCCCCTCCCAAGCCGAACGCTGCCGCCCGCTAATCGGGCAAAACCAAGCAGCAGGGGCAGAAGCTGATGGCGAATGGCACGAAGTAGGCGGCGGTCAAATCGATCCGACTCGCCCCTACCGCTGCTATTTAAAGCCGGAAATACGGTTGATGGCTGACCTCCAACTTTCGCCGCTGAGTTCTCACTCCTTGGGCCGCAGAGACGGCCAGCCTTCGGCAGCCCCAACGCCCAACAGTCCCTACATCGATATCTTTTTCTACGACGGCCCGATCTCGCGGGATATGGGCTTCAATGACGTTCTCAGCAGCAGCAACCACTTGGCGGGGCGCTTGGGCCAAGCAGTGCGGGGAGACCACCGACCGGCCCAATTAATCTCCGTGGCGACAGACGGCGAAACTTTCGGTCATCACAAAAACAGTACCGAAAAATGCCTCGCCTACGCCTTCACAGAAGAGTTTCCCCAGCGCGGCTGGACAGTGACGAATTTTGCTCATTACTTAAGTCAAAATCCGAGCACTTGGGAAGTGGAACTCAAACCGGTGACGGCTTGGAGTTGCTCTCACGGGGTCGATCGCTGGCAAGATGATTGTGGCTGTGGTGGCGGTGGCGGGTGGCATCTCCTGTGGCGCAAGCCTTTGCGGGATACTCTAAATTGGCTGCGCGATCGATTGATTCCGATTTATGACGAAGCGGGGCGCAAGCTGTTTCGCGATCCGTGGAAGGCCAGAGATGAATATATTGATGTGATTCGCGATCGATCGCCCGCGAATGTTGAGAGTTTCCTCGATCGCCATCAACTTCGCGAACTTGATGCAGCCGAACAGGTGGACGCGCTGCGGTTGCTGGAAATGCAGCGCCACACTTTGTTAATGTTTACTAGCTGCGGCTGGTTTTTTGAGGAAATCTCTCGTCCCGAAGGCGTGCAAATTTTGCGCTACGCGGCCCGGGCGCTGGAATTGGCGGGGGAAGTTACGGGCGTACAGCTAGAAAAGGATTTTATCGATCGGCTGGCCCTGATTCCCAGCAACGTTGACTGTTTCAAAACAGGGGCAGAAGTTTACCGCCAACAGGTAACAACTGCCCAAATTAGCCTCAGACAAGTAGCAGCCCACTACGCCATTAGTTCTCTGTTTGCCAAATATCCCCGCCAACAGCGAGTTTACTGCTATCAGGCCCAGCAAGAAGATTTTCAAATTCAGCGCATGGGCTCGATGACTCTGGCTGTGGGTCAACTGCAGTTAACCTCGGAAATTACCCGAGAAACAGAGGTTTTTGTGTTTGCTGCGTTCCACCTCGGGGGCTGGGACTTCCACTGCTGCATTCAGCCTTTTGGCAGTCGCCGATCTTACACGATGCTGAAAGACCGATTGTTTGGAGTTCTGCAAGAAGCTTCGGCGGCCCATGCGATTCTGGAAATGGTGCGGTTGTTTGGGGATCAGTCGTTTAGCTTGCGGGATTTGTTCGCTGAGGAACGCCACCGGATCGTGCAGTTGCTGAGTCAGGAAAATTTGACTCGCTTGGATCAGCTTTACACTCAGGTTTACCGGGAAAATTACGGGGTGATGATGGCTTTCCACCGCGACGAGTTGCCGGTGCCGGTAGAGTTGCAGGTGGCTGCTGAGGTGGCTTTGGGACACCGCTGTTTGACGGCGGCGAAGGCTTTGGAACTGGAAACCGAGGACGCGGAGTCGCTGTTGGCGGAAATTGAGGCGATCGCCACTGAAGCCGGCCACCTCCGCTGTCGGTTGAAGGTTCCCGAAGTTAAGGAAATTTTGGAAAAGCTGATTTGGCGCACTCTTGACGCGCTGCTGCAAGCTGGAACGGGCGATCGGGAACGCTCCCCTGTTGAGCTAGAACTTGAGATCGGCACGATCGACCGTTTGATTGCTGTGGGCGATCGGCTGAGTTTGGGTTTGTGTTTGGACAAATCGCAAGAACTATATTTCGATTCTCTCTACAGTCAAATAGTGCCTCTGTGTTTGGGCTGCCTGCAACGGCAAGCTGCGGCAAAGGAAGAAAATAAGGTGGATGTCGTTGCCTTGGGTATCGCCCGTTCAGACGGCGGCTGGGAGCTGTCTTCGATCCGGCAGTTGCTGGAATTGGGTCAAACTCTGGCGGTTGATGTTGAGTTTTGGTTGAACCAATTAATACCATTTTAGATTTGAGCTTGGGGCATTGCAGATTGAAGAATTGGCAACGATCCCCGCCAACAATGGTATTAAATGCCGATCGGGCGACAGGGCTTCAATCCAGAGTCGATCGGCACTGAAGCCGTCCTCGGTTCGCGACTGGCGATCGAAGTACCCACAGACAACCGCTAACTTTATTTAAGTTTTCGCTCTAGTTGTGTGGGAAGATAAAAAGACTGTACCCAAACCGTACAGGTGTTCTGCACTTGCACGGTTTGTAGAGTTTTGAAGAGAGAACACTAATTTTAAATCTATGAAAGTTGGCGATCGCGTTTGCGTTAAAAACTCTGTTGTTGTCTACCACCACCCTCAAAATCGCAGTCAACCATTTGAGATTAAGGGTATGGAAGGAGAAGTCGTGGCGATCGTTCACGAATGGCACGGCAGACCAGTCAGTGCCAATTGGCCTGTTTTAGTTCAGTTTGACAAAAAATTTCGAGCTCACTTCAAAGAAGATGAAGTCGAATTAATATCTTCGGAAGTCTAGCACTCTCAAAAACAGCGCCGGAGTCCAAAGGCAATCTCATACCATTTTAGATTTTAGATTTTAGATTTTAAATTTTAGATTTGGAATGACTGATGAGATAAGGGTTTGGAGATTTTCTAAAGCTGCATTGCTGTTGGCAACTAATATCCAATCCGATGATATAACCATAAGAGAATTTGTAGTGAAGACTTCTGTTGTTTCTCTGGCTTTTAGTCGATCGGCAGGACTAAAGTCCTTCCTACAAACCCTCTTTTTTGTTGCATTCTTAATTTTGCGATCGTCGGCGACAGAACCAACCGAAAATATTAAAATCTCCCTGCATTTTCTGCAATTCCTGCTGATGCTGCTTGGCTGTAGCGTAGTACCACTGACAGTGACGTTCGAGTTCTTCGCGGTACTTAATTTCGGCGTAAAACTCGCGAACAATTTGCTTCTGTTGGAAAATTTCGGCTGCTGGGGTCGATTCTGGGACAACGTTTTGCAACTCGTGGGGCAACATGATTGTTTGGGGGCGACTGTGGCAAATATTGGCTGTAATGACTTTAAGCTAACACAATAAATCATAGAATTGTGAGAGTTTAGATTTTATACCAATTATTCAAACTCATCTAACAGTCCCAAACAATCTTAAAATTATCTGCGTTACATCTGTGTTGCATCTGCCTCAATCGGCGGTTTTCCTATCAATTGCATTAGTTTAAATTATGCAATTAAAAATAATCAAAAAACTCAAATCTCAAATTCTGCTAAAGCCATCCCCGAAGGCGATACACAATTAAGCCGATGTATTCTTTCAAAGCTTTATTAGACTGATTTAGATAATAGGTATCTGGCAATAAATCCAGTGCGACTGCTTGCCAGCTATTTTGAGATTCTGCGATATTCTGCTGCGTTATCTGAAAGTCTGTTGGTGCCGCAATTACTTTTATTCCCAGACGCTGAAAAATTAAGAGCGATCGAGTCATGTGCATCGCCGATGTCACTAGCAAAACCGACCCTTTTATGCCTTTATTATCTAAGATTTGCCGCACATTGACGGCATTTTGATAAGTATTGTGCGAATCGGGATCTTGCAGAATTGCTGATGCTGGTACGCCCATTGTTTGAGCAATTTCTGCCATATCTCCCGATTCGGGAGGCCCGCCGCCTTTCCAGTCTACTCTACCGCCGCTGAGCACTAACAGGGGAGCTTTGCCTTGACGGTAAAGTCGGGAAGCGTAAATAATACGATCGCCCGCTTCCCCCAATTCTACCCAAGGGCGGGGAGGTAAAGCTGCTTTGACACCGCCGCCCAAGACGATTATCGCGGATGCTTGGGGGAGTTCGGCGGTTGGTAAATTTTGCCATTCGAGCGATCGAACTAAGGATTTTGACACCCAACCGCTACTTCCGAGCAGTAAAATAATTAGTGCCCCAGCCATTAGCGGTGCTGCCCATTTGGGACGCTTCCAAAGCGCGATTAAAGCCGCCATCATTAACAAGCAACTCAACCCCAAAGGATAAATAAACAGCGGCAGCAACTTAGACAAAAATACAAACATTCAACAAATAATTAAAAGCGCTTCATAGTCTGTCTTTGGATCAAGCGTGACAAATGTTAATTCATACTCAACTTTAGCAACTCCGAATTTTGAACGCTTTAACTTAAAGCTCAAAACTCAATACTAAAAACTTTTTTATGTGCTAGCGGCGGTCTTCTGTTTTCGACAGCCAATCAAACAGTGAAGTAGCTTCGCGCCTGGAGCTTTTGATATATCTATTGCCGCCCGTTTCCACTACTTCTTTATTGAGTATAGCGTCCGAGGTTTTATCCTTAGAACCTGTATTGGGGTTGAGTAGTAATTCGTTGTGCCACCAAGCGACAGTTAAACCTGCTGCTACCCCGCCGAGGACACCAAGGCCGAGACTCACCGGCAGGGTACATCCGACTAAGCGAAACCCAACGGTAAATAACACAAACCATATCAGCGCGGGGCTAAACCCTTTGGAGTCTCCGGTAAATTTTGGCATGAGCTGCAAGTTGTGTTTGTAATAGTACAGAAAGATATTGACAATATTAGCAGATAGGTAAGATTGGCAAGGGCGATCGCGCTGCAACTACTCCCCACAAATCAAGTTTAATTGTACCTCTAAATCTTGCGCGGTATCTATAATGTTTACAGAAATTTGCTCAATTTCTGTAAAAGCTTCTGCTTCTGCTTGCTGCGAGTTCAATAGTTCTGCTGTCGCGTCTGCAATATCGCCCCGGCGCTGTTGCAGCCGTTCTCGCAATACAGCAATTGGTGCGGTGCAGTAAATGATTTGCCAGGACAAGCCGTGGGATTGAGCCAGATTAATCGCATCGGTTCTCAATTTTTGGCGATCGAACTTAGCATCTAAAATCACATCCCAACCTCGTTCGGCCAGAATTATCCCCAACTCTAACAATCTACCATAAGTCTGCACCGTCATTTCATCCGAATACAAATCTTGCCCGCCGCGTTCATTTAAAGAAATTCCGCCTAAATGTTTGCGAACAGCATCGGAACGAATCTGAATTGCACCTGTGCGGGCTGCCAAATATCGAGCCACCGTACTCTTCCCAGAACCAGACAAACCCGACATCAAAGTTAACTTTCCCCGACGCGGTTTTGTGTATTGCCAAGCCTGTTTATAGTAATTAGCTGCTGTCTGTGAAATCTCGGCTTTTTGGGCAGTTGAAACCGAGGCATCGTCCAACATTAACGAAGTGACTTTTGCTCTGACATAAGCTTGACGGCTTAAATACAGCGGCAGCACTTGCAGTCCTTCCCAATCGCCTGTTTGTTCGATGTAAGTATTGAGAAAAACATTGCCTAAATCTCTGCGCCCCCGCGATTCCAAATCCATCACCGTAAAAGCGACATCGTACATCACGTCAACAAAACGAAAAGGCTCGTTAAATTCAATGCAGTCGAACAGCAATATTTTATCTTGCCACAATGCTATATTTCGCAAGTGCAAATCTCCGTGACACTCGCGAATTTTATTGTTGGCAATCCGCCGCTCGAATAATTCTGGATTTTTCGCAAAAAACGCATCAGTATAATCTTTAGTCTCTTGATATTGAGTCTGAGTCT
Organism: Microcoleus sp. B4-D4; assembly: GCF_036705185.1. Lineage (NCBI taxonomy): Bacteria > Bacillati > Cyanobacteriota > Cyanophyceae > Oscillatoriales > Microcoleaceae > Microcoleus > Microcoleus sp. B4-D4. Next base: position 10,132 of record NZ_JAUBTX010000083.1, read on the forward strand.
GCGGCCCGCCGATATATTTTTGGGAAATCAGATAGTTGTTATCTATTGCTGTGCGAATCTGACTGACTTCGCCAAATGTGCGAATGTAGCTATTAGTAATTGCCGTGCTGTGAAACTTGGCAACTTCCCGCCCTAACTCTGCCATAAGTTGTTCGGTCAACTGTCCGCGCTCCAACAAACTGAGAAACAGCGAATTTTGAGGAAATTCCCGCATTTTCAGCGCGTATTCTACAGCCACTTCTGCCGGAGTTATCTCCGCTGAATCGCTTACAAATTTAAACAAATCGCCCCTTTGAACAATTGACAAAACTTCGAGATAAATTTCCGGTGCTGTGCGCCGGTTCATCAGCAATTCTTGGGTGCAAAAATGCTGTCTTTTCTCTAAAGTGGAATAGTCCATAAAGCCAAAGTTGACTGGCTTTTTGATTTTGTAAGTATAATCTCCGGTTAGCAAAACAAAGGAAGCATGAGTTTGAATTAGCTGCACCGGTTCTGTGACACTGTGCGGGTAAAACCCCGGCTGCAACATTTGCTGAATCAGAGGTGGGAGGTAAGACATATCGATTTTAAATTTTAGATTTTAGATTGTGGATTTTAGATCTTAGATTTTAGATTGTGGATTAGAAATTTGTGATTTGTGGATTGTGGGTTTAATTTTTTGGATTTATGATTTTTAATTTTGAATTTTGGATGTTGACTTTTATCCGATTTATTATAGAGTTGATAGTTAGTGTAAACCAAAAAGTAACAATGACAGAAAATAATCAAAATTCCGGTTCTGTGGATGTGTTTGGCGTGGGCAATGCCCTTGTAGACATCTTAGCATTGGTGGAAGATGAATTTGTCCTCAAGCACGGGCTGAATCGCGGTGGGATGACGCTGATGGATTCGGCAACGCAGGGGGGGATTTTGCACGATTTGGAGCAGGTTTCGCTGCAAATGCGATCGGGGGGTTCTGCGGCAAATACGATGATTGGTTTGGCTCAGAGCGGCGGTAAAGGCTATTATTCTGGGAAGGTTGCTAAGGATACTAACGGCGAATTTTACCGGCAAGATTTGCTGGAGGCGGGGATTGATTTTAATGTGCATCCTGCTGAGTCTAACGGGCCTACGGGTACTTGTGTCGTGTTGACTACGCCGGATGCGGAACGCACTCTGTGTACGAATTTGGGGGTTTCTACTACTCTGGCGGCGACTGATATTGATGTCGATCGCCTGTCTCACTGCAAGTACAGTTATGTTGAGGGTTATCTTTGGGATGCTCCAGAACCGAGAAAGGCTAGTATTGAGACGATGGAACAGTCTAAGCGTCTGGGCGTGAAGGTAGCTTTTACTTTTTCGGATGGCTTTTTGGTCGATCGATTTTCCGATGATTTTCACAAGGTGGTTTCGGAATATTGCGATGTGATTTTTTGCAATGCTGATGAAGTTCGGAGCTTTTTTAAGGAGGAATCTTTAGAAGAGTGCGCCCGGAAGATGAGCGAAATTTCGGATTTGGCTTTGATCACCAATGGGGATAAGGGCTGCATGGTGGTGGAGAACAAACAGATTGTGGATGTGGCTGGATTTCCCGTAAAGGCGATCGATACTGTGGGTGCTGGTGATGCTTTTGCCGGCGGTGTTTTGTTTGGGCTTACTAATGGTTTGAGTGCTACAAAAGCGGCTCGTTGGGGCAATTATTTGGCTTCTATGGTGGTGCAGATTCACGGCCCTCGTCTTGAAGGTTCTCAGGCTCATTTGCTGAATCAGGTGATTTCTGGTTAGTAATTGAAAATGGGCGATGATTGATAGGCGGGACGCCTGTTCCACAATTGATGATTCATGTTCCGCCTGTTCCACAATTGATGCAGAGGGAAGAAGCGGCGTGAAGCGCAGTAAAATCTACTGATTCAGGATGCTCGGTACAGGGGGTCAAAAACCCGGTTTTTATGTATATTTATCGTTGCCAAACGAAGATTTTTCGTAAAAACCGGGTTAATGATAGCCTTAGTTTTAAGTAAATCCACTTAATTAAACGTAAAATACGGCTCGCTAAAAAGATTCCTGTGTATGTTTTCTTCCCTTCTTCCTTCTTTTTACCCTGAGCGAAGCCGTTATAGCCTTCTTCCTTCTTCCGACTGACTTACATCCGTTACATCCGTTACATCCGTTACATCCCGTACATTGCTCGTTGCCGAACTTCCTTCTTCCTTCTTCCTTCTACTGCGGAATAAGGGTGTTTTTGAGCAACCGCAGATGCACGCGGATGGACGCGGATGGAGGAAAGGTATATCGCACTTTTGAACTGCTGATGCACGTTGATGGATGCGGATGGGGGAAAGGGCGATTCCCTGCAGAATAGCTACCCTCGCGCGTACTTTTGAATCGCAGAGGTCGGCTGATGGATGCGGATGAATGAAGGAATATCGCTTTGGGAAATAAATCAACTATAATTACTAAAATAAAGATAAATTGCACTTTATCTATAATCCGATTATGACTGTTATTGAACAAATTTACGCGATCGTCAAAACTCTTCCCCAAAACCAAGCTAGCGAAATTCTCACTTTCGCTGAGTTTATTCGTGCCAAGTACCTGAATGCTCACCAATCCACCGATACAGTAGATTCTTTAACTCCTTGGACAGAATTGGTTTATTCCCTCGCTGGAACCTGGGCAGAAGATTTTCCTACTCTGGAAGAGATTCGTCCCGAGTCGGGGGAAGACATTTTGCGGGAGAGCTTTTAGATGTACATAACAAAGGGGCGATAGAACTTCGTCTGTTTTTGCTAAAATTAAATATCTTTAAATATTATCAATTAGGAGCCTTTGACGCTTTATGTCTAAGCAATCAGTCATCACAAAGTATATTGAAATTACACCGGGAGTGCTTGGTGGTAAACCACGCATTGCAGGTCATCGAATTTCTGTAGCACATATCGCCCAAATGTATCTTAATATGGGAGAGTCGATCGAAGAAATCGCTAGGGACTATAATTTGTCGCCGGCTTCGGTTCATGCGGCCATGACTTACTATTACGATAATCGAGGAGAAATTGACCGCCGCACTGCTGAATCAGATGCTTTTGTTGAAGAGTTGAAGCGTCAGAGCCCACCTTCTCGTTTGCAGGAAAAGCTGAGGGAAATTAGAGGTGAGTGAACGCATCCGCTTTCATTTAGATGAGAATGTTAAATCGGCTGTGGCGCGAGAGTTGCGTAGACGATTAATTGATGTTACAACCACTATTGAGGCGGGATTGCTTGCTCAGACTGATGAATCGCAGTTAGCATTTATCTGCGAACAAAAGCGGGTGATTATGACTCACGATGATGATTTTTTAACGATTGCTAGTCTTAGCAGCGATCATCCAGGTATTGCTTATTGTAAGCAAGGGACTCGTTCGATCGGACAAATCATTGAAGCTCTGGTTTTGATTTATGAAGTGTACACGCCTGACGAAATGGTTGGGCGTGTTGAGTTTTTGTGAGAAATGGCAAAGGGCGATCGCGCTTTTTGTCGTAAAGGGCGATCGCGCTTTTTAGCAACTGCAGATAAACGCAATGGATGGGGATAGATAAAAACGCGATTTATCTGTATTATGACTTACGCATAGGGCCCAGAAACCAGGTTTTTGCGAAAACAATTCGCCGAAGCCCAAAGATTCGGTAAAAACCCGGTTTCTTAGTCGGATCGCACAAGTCCTGCAATACTTATTCTTATGTTGGCTAGTTGTTGAATAGACATCATGCCGTTATGGGTTCGACCACCAATTACCCATGTAGGATAGCTAGAAACCCCAGCCCTAGCTGCCGAACCCAATTGCACAGATGCCTCGATCCAGTCCGTGCGATCGATCTAGACTTTGAAGAAAACGCTAGCATTCAGGGCATCTTGAGCTACCCCAGAGACTATACCCAAATAATTATCACCCGCTTTGATAGCCGTAGAAGCCACAGGTGCCGCGCCGTCAAGCTGCAAATTCACACGCTCAAAAGTCAGAGCAGAAAATGTGAGTCCTTCGCTCAAACCAATTGAATCTCCAGGGCGGAAGTCCGCAATCACATCTGTTTGATTAATCGGAGTTGAATCTTCATCTACGGCTAAGAAGAAAGCATCATTGCCATCACCGCCTGTGAGAATGTCTTGGCCGCGATCGCCTATGAGTATATCGTCGCCAGCACCGCCATTGAGAATATCATTTCCCTTACCGCCCCGCATAACATCATTGCCATCTCCTCCTATTAGGCTGTCATTGTCATTATTGCCGCTGAGAAAGTCGTTACCAGCACCGCCATCAATGCTATCGGAGCCTTTTCCGCCCAACAAAATGTCGTTGCCACCCAGTCCGTTAAGTGTATCAGCACCTTGATTGCCACTGAAGATTTCATCGTTATTCGTACCTGTTAAAGAGTCATTTCCCGATAGGGCTACGATTCCTTTGCCCATCGCCTCTGGCGGTATAACAGTATCAGCATTGTCTGTGAAGAAGTAAAATCCAGGCCCGCTAAGATTTTGTGGCAGTCCCGTCGGTTCGCCGCCGTCTGTGGCATTGGGTTTGGGTGAAAAGATGGATACTAACGGTGCAGGAGTTGGGGTTGGAGTTGGAGTTGTTGGAGTCGGAGTTGTTGGAGTTGGAGTTGGAGTCGGAGTTGTTGGAGTTATTGGAATTGGAGTCGGAGTCGGAGTCGGAGTTGTTGGAGTTGGAGTTGGAGTCGGAGTTGTTGGAGTTATTGGAATTGGAGTCGGAGTCGGAGTTGTTGGAGTCGGAGTCGGAGTTGTTGGAGTCGGAGTTGGAGTTGGAGTCGGAGTTGTTGGAGTTATTGGAATTGGAGTCGGAGTCGGAGTTGTTGGAGTCGGAGTCGG
>NZ_JAUBTX010000005.1:0-52775 GCF_036705185.1 Microcoleus sp. B4-D4
AAAAAAGCATCTCAGAAACAATTGAGTCATTTCGAGATTTATCAAAGAATATGGTTAGGTCTAAATCAGCTAGGTATTTTCAACCCGGATAGTTTTGATTTACCTACTGAAATTAGTCCAGAAGTGACCTATCAATACTTTAGTGAAAATAGTAATTATAAAATTATTAACTTATGGTCTTTAATTGATGAAGACCGCGATTTTTTGGAAAAAAGTGGTTTATCCCTGGCTCACTTAGAGCTTATGGGTCAAGATAACCCAGACTTAGAAGAAATATATATTAATAGCTTTAATTCTGGTAATAATGACTTATATTTTCATAAAGGTAAAAACTTCAGGAACGAGATAGGGATACGGATGAACCGTAAAGCCGGGACGTATTTTCAGGATAGTATTATAGAAACAGGTTATATGTATCTACCTTGCCCAACAACTGGTCAAGTATTAAGAAGCAACCAGTCATTTGCTTGTCACTACCCTCACCCGGAAATACCTTTAGGTAATTACCCAATATTTATTTATCGTTTTTGTTGTTTAGAAGTATTCTATTTAGTATGTGCCGTTACTCCAACTGGAGATAAAAGCTTTCTTTATTTCCCCAGTAGAGAACTAGCTATTACCTTTGTTCCAGACTCCACTTGTCCTGTTAATCAGCAGAAAATAATTAATATATTAAAGGCAAATCTGGTCAGTCGTTGGTCTCTAGTCAAATCTTACATCTCTAGTCCGAAAGAAAAAGATGTATTGGCAGTTCTTGGCTATATGGCTAATATAGGTCACTACGTCTTAAATGATATGTCGGGACTTCAACATTTATTAGATAATCAAACTTTGTCCCAAATAGCTAGTTTTTTTATCGGAGATTTTGAATTTTTCAACATAGATGATACCTATCCAGAAATACAGAGCCAGATAATACGATCACAATCTGCTACTCTTTTTGAAACTATTTTGGAAAATAATTATTTAGCTGTATGGCCTACTAACTGGTTTATTTCGGAAGACTTATCTCGTCGTATATATGAAGGATCAGTGAAAAGATGTAGCCTCAATATTTTGCAAGCAATAGAGGACTCTAAACAACATTTTCCTTTAATCTGGATAGCAATTCGCAGTCACTATCGAGTTTGGTTATCGCAAGTTGAAGGAATAGCTAACATTATCAATAAATTATATGAAGACTATCCTAATTTAGCTGTTGTTTTTGATGGCTGGGGGAGGCATGAAATGTATGATCCTCGTGCTGAATCTGAGATTAAACGGGAAACAACAATTGTAGAGGAAATACTAGCTTTAGTCCATACAGATATCAAAGCCTATAATTTAATTGGAAACATGAGTTATGAACGGGTCGCTTGGGTTCAAGCAATAGATTTTTATATTTCTCCATTTGGTTCCGGTTTGACTTTTCCAATTTTGATTGCTAATAAGCCAGGAGTTATTCATGCGCATGGGGTATATGCACAGATGTTTCAAACAGGTGAATGGTCTCCATTTATTCGAGAAAACCTGACAGAATCTATTTTTCTACCCGCCGACTATACTGAGGATAAGCACTTTGGATTTGCGAATTATGATATTAGTTGGCAAAAAGTTTATGATGCAACTATTAAATTATTAAATTCTAAAGCTAAATTGAGCTAAGGGTTTACAAAAGTGATCGCCGTCTCAAAAAAATCATGTTATCGCCCTTAATTCTATTTCGCCAATGAACGTCTTTGTAACCAATCCAACATATTGCTTACACCCTCTTTAGAAGAAACCTTGGGTTCCCATCCCATCAGTTGTTTAGCTTTGGACACATCAGCCACAAAAATCTTCTGATCGCTGATCCGAGGTGCTAACTTCTCATAGTGTAATTTGACATCCAACAACTGTTCTAATAAATTAAACAACTCTAACAAAGACAAACTATTCTCCATACTTCCGCCAATATTAAACGCTTGTCCCCTTACATTTTCAATTTGAGCAACAGCATTTGCATAACAGCTTACAATATCACTAGCATAAAGAACATCTCGCACTTGCTTCCCATTCCCAGCTATGGTAAAATCTTGAGAATGTGGGTCTTTTTTCTGTTCTAAAGCCTTTTGACAAAACCAACCAATCCACCCTTGATCAAAGGTAGAAAACTGACGCCCTCCATAAATCGAGGAGTGACGAAATACAACTGTATTTAAGCCAAACATCCGAGCATAATCTAACATATATTGATCCGCAGCCCCCTTAGAACATCCATAAGGGGAATGAAAATCGATCGAAATCGATTCATCTAAGCCGTTGGGATATTGAGAACAAAAATAACGCTTCTCTCCTTCTTTATAGTGCAAATATTCCAAATCTCCATAGACTTTATTGGTCGAGGAATAAATAATCGTACTATTAGGAGAATATTGGCGTACCGATTCTAAAACATTAAAACTGCCAACAACATTCACTTCAAAATCAAAACGGGGATTCGCCAGGGAAGTTGCCATCGCCACCTGACCGACTAAATGAAAGATCACATCCGGCTTTGCTTCTTTAATCGTCCTCTCGACATCATTAATATTCCGAATATCAGCATGAATAAATCGAAAGTCCCCTTGACTGCGTAACCAGTCCAAATTATGACTCGCTCCAAAGCGATATAAACTATCAAAAACGACTAATTCATCGCCTTGTTTTAATACCTGTGCAGCTAAGTTACTGCCTAAAAAACCACAACCACCCGTTACTAAATATTTCATCAATAACTCCTACAATGTTCATCTATTATTTTCAGAATACCAAGGGATTGTTTGCCGCAATCCTTCTTCTAGTGGAATTTTAGAACTCCATCCCAATCCTTCTAAAGCCACTAAATTGGCTTCAGAATACATAACTTCCCCTTCTCGATAAGGAACCGCCCCAAAATTCAATTGAATAGACGAACCTGTTAACTGCTTTACGAGTTCCACAAAATTGCAGATAGATATAGCTTTTCCACTCCCTAATTCATACTCTTGATAAGCAGCGTTTAACAGATGTACTTTCTGCAAAAGCAGCCCATAAGCCGAAATTACATCATCAATGTGAATAAAATCCCGCTTTTGCTCACCCAGAGTTAAGTCTAATTCCGGCGAAGACAAACATTTTCTAATTACAAAAGCAGGGAACTTAGAATCATCATCCCCTGGGCCAAACATTTGCTCTAACTTGATATTGATAAAACGAATTTTCCCCAGTTTAGCCAAACGTTCCCCCCATTCTTGAAATTGAGCTTTTGACAGAGCGTAAAAATTTAACTGCTTGTCCAGGGGAGTATCTGTATTAAAATAAGTGGATACATTGAACTTAATGGCAGCATTAAGTAAGTGCATCGGAAAAACAGTATTGGCTTCAAATAAATCTGTAAATTCTTCATTTTTACGGCCATAAACTGTTGCTGTGTGAATCACTGCATCAATCCTGTCAAAATCTCTAAACGGTGTCTCTAAATCAGTCTTATCTAAATCATAGGAAACAATTTCAGACCAAATATCCTGAAGCCGATGAATATTAGAAAAGCTGCGTTTGAGAATAATCAGTTCATGACCATCTTCCAATAGTTTCTTGACAATATAGCTGCCCAAAAAACCCGTTGCACCTGTCAGTAGAACTCGCTTTTTGTCGGGCTGAGATTCTGAAGTTTCAACCATGTTGATAATTCCTACAAAAATCTCTAATTTTCGATATTGTATAAGTCAACATTTCCTCCGTCAATCCTGGAAATACACCCAGCCAAAAAGCACTGTGCATGACCTTATCTGTATTTACAAGTTCACCTACGACTCGATAATTTAATCCTTGATACAGGGGTTGACGTACCAAATTACCACCAAACAATAAACGAGTCCCGATGCGATTTTCCTCTAGATCCTGCACCAGGGCATTACGAGAAAAAGGTGCATTTTCCCTAACTGATAGCAGAAATCCAAACCAACTTGGCTCAGAATTTTCGGCTGCTTCCGGTAATACCAAAATATCTTGTAAATCTTGCAATTGCCGATACAGAAAATCAAAATTATGCCGACGTTTTGCCACAAACTCCGGTAACTTATCCAACTGAGCGCAACCGACGGCAGCCTGCATATCTGTCATTTTCAAGTTGTAGCCAACATGAGAATAAGTGTACTTGTGGTCATATCCAAACGGCAAATCCCCCAACTGCCAGCCAAATCGCTTCCCGCAGGTATTATCTATTCCAGGTGGACACCAACAATCGCGGCCCCAGTCGCGGAAAGACTCAACAATCTTCTTCAGACGAGTATCACTCGTTAACACTGCGCCTCCCTCACCCATAGTCATGTGATGGGCTGGGTAAAAACTCGCCGTTGATAGATGCCCAAATGTGCCGGTTTTCTTCCCTTGATAAAGGCTTCCCACCGCATCGCAATTATCCTCAATCACCCAGAGGTCATGCTTCTGTGCAAAAGTCATTACCGCCTCAATATTAAACGGATTACCCAATGTATGAGCAACCATAATGGCGCGAGTACGGGATGAAAAAGCAGCCTCTAACTGATCGGTATCGATATCGTAGGTGGGTAATTTTACATCTAAAAATACAGGCACTAACTGATTCTGAAAAATGGGATTCACAGTAGTAGGAAATCCAGCGGCAACTGTAATTACTTCATCCCCTGGTTGCAGCCGTTTATCTCCCAACTTCCGCGAAGTTAGTGCCGATAAAGCCAATAAGTTTGCAGAAGAACCAGAATTCACCAGCAGACAGTGCTTGACTCCCATCCACTCAGCAAACCGCTGTTCAAACTCAGCGGCATAGCGCCCAGTAGTCAGCCAAAAATCCAACGACGCATCGACTAGCTGCACTAACTCGCGATCGTCAAATACTTTACCTGACACTGGGACATAAGTTTGACCAGGAACAAACTGTTTGTGGGCAAACTTAAACTGATGGTATGCTTCAACGGCAGCAAAAACTTGCTCTCTAAGCCCTTGCTCTTGCTCTGAACTACTCACTGGGCGCGGTATGGATTGGGTCATGGCGATCGCAAATCAATAAGATAGTACAGGTATAAGTTCGGGAATCAATAAGTCACTATACCATTGAATCATCAATCACACGTTGATAAAACAGGGACTTTCATTCATCAAAAATTGCTCATACCACTCAATTGTTTCTTTCAACCCTTCTTCTAGAGGATATTTAGATTCCCAACCGAGCATTTTTCGCGCCTTATCTGCCGAAAGATACTGATGTTTAATTTCATTCTTAGCCCGATCCAATATGACTGGCTCTAAATGACTTTTACCCATCAATTTCAAAACATGATCTACCATGCCCCGCACAGAAATTTGCAGCTCGTTGCTGAAATTAAACGCCTCTCCCAAAACTTCTTTCCTATCCATTTGCTCAGCCAAATGCAGATAAGCTAAAACCCCATCTTTCGCATAGAAATAGTCCCGAATAAAAGTACCATCACTGCGGATGACTACTGGCTTGTCGCGTAATGCAGATCGAATTGTAGACGGAACAATGCGATTAAAATTCAAATCTCCGCCACCATAAAAGTTGCCACAGCGAGTAATGCAAACAGGCAAACCATAACTGACGTAGTAAGCACGACTGATTAAATCAGCACAGCTTTTAGAAACATCATAAGGGTGTTCTCCTTGCAGCGAAGTTGTTTCGCTGTAAGGCAGCACTACCTGATCTCCATAGGCTTTATCGCTAGATGCTATGACAATTCTACTCACACCACCGACGCGGCGACAAGCTTCTAGAATATTCCAAGTACCTTTAATGTTCGTTTCAAAAGTTGCGACTGGCTCTCTATTTGCAACTCCCACAATTGTCTGAGCTGCTAAGTGAAACACCGTGTCTACTTCATACTCATTAATCGCTCGTTCTACCGTTGGCAAATCTTCGACACAACCGCGAACGATATTAATCTGCCGATACCACTCTCCAGCATAAAGTCGGGATTGGGGCACTAAGTCACGGACTAATCCCGTTACCAAGGCTCCTCTTTCCAGCAACTCAGCCACTAACCAGTTACCCAAAAGACCTGTGCAACCTGTCACCAATACCGATCGATCGCGCCAAAATTCACTCATTCCCACACCCTCCAAGGAGCTTGTCCATTATCCCACAGTTCATTCAAATACTTATATTCACGGTAAGTATCCATCGCAAAAAAGAAACCTTCGTGGCGGTAAGCCATCAATTGTCCCTCGGCCGCTAACCGCTCTAGTGGCTCTCGCTCAAAAAAACAATCATCTCCGCTCAAAGCCTCAAATATGCTGCGGTGAAGTATCAAAAATCCTGCATTTGCCCAGCCATCTATTTGAGGTTTTTCCGTGAATTCCAGAACTTTGCCTTGGTTGTCCACATCTAAAATACCATATCGGGATATCGGACGCACTGTACTAACAGTTGCCAGCTTACCATGAGCCTTATGAAAATCCACCAGCGCCCCAATATCAATATCAGCAACTCCATCACCGTATGTCACCATAAAGGTATCATCCTTAATGTATTTTTCCACACGTTTTACCCGCCCTCCAGTCATGGTGTCGGGCCCTGTTTCCGCCAGCGTCACCTTAAAATCTTGCTCTTGGTGTTCCTCGTGATAGGTAATCTGGTTTTGGCGACCCAGACAAATAGTAAAATCATTATTCATCGCTTCATAATTGAGGAAATACTCCTTAATCATGTTGCCGCGATAGCCCAAACACACAATAAAGTCCAGAAAGCCGTAGTGGGCATAGGTCTTCATAATGTGCCAGAGAATCGGATACCCGCCCACATCAACTAAGGGCTTAGGACGAAATTCTGTTTCTTCTCGGAGACGTGTCCCCAAACCGCCGGCTAGTATAACTACTTTCATTGTTTTACTTTTTTAAAATGGTACATAATTTTTAGTTTCGAGTTGTCATGAGACAAGCGACTACCACAAATCTTTTTAACGAGTGTATTAGAATTTTGGGGGAATTTTTGCCCGATCGCCCATACCAATATCCAACCGTTGCCTTGTCAAGCATAACAGACCCCAACCCCTCTGAGAAAGTTCCCGCCAAAACCCCTGGGTATTATAGATGACCGATCGCCCCCCAGCCCCCAAGCCATCAAATATACCATAAATATTATCCCAAAAATAAATGAAGACGATCGCCCTCAAGCGATCGACCAATACGCGCGATCGGGTAAACTAGAAAGGTCGATCGCAGCCTACCCTTGTACTGAGGAGTCAAATCCCAACAGATGTATGAGAGTAGAGAACTATAATTGGCAGACAAAAAAATTAACTTAAAGTCAATCAAATAGCAAAAGGATAGTCAATGGCAGTAGTAGACCAAGACGAGAACTTGATACTGGCGATCGACCATTCGTGGTCTGATGACTGCGGACTCGGAATCCAAGGATGGATTGTGGGCAAAAAAGAAGGTGTTCTCGATGAAGTAGTAGTGGGCGCGGGCGATACCTTCGTCCCCATCTCCGCTTGGTATCCCCGTCCAGACGTAGCCGCAGCCTACCCGCAATACAATAACAACCCCAACTGTGGCTTCATTGTCTACCTACCTCGGACTGCAAAGCATCAACTTACTTTCCAGGCAAAAGCTCAAGGTGTAACCTACAGCAAAAATGTAACCTTTGCCGGGTCGCAGCCGTCAGTATACGATTTCGCAGCCTTCACCAATGACGACGACGGTATTTTCCTTGATTTTATCAACCTGGTTAATAACAATAATCTCCGGGTTCTAGAAATTGGTTCCCGAATCGTAAGTCCCGGAACCAGCAGCAAAAGATCTTTATTTTCAGGTGCAGCATCCTACACGGGGTTTGACTACTACGCAGACGCTAACACAGATGTAGTTGGGGATGCTCACAAACTCTCTCAATACTTCAGCACCCAGAAGTTTGATGCTATCTTTTCCACATCTGTATTTGAACACTTAGCAATGCCTTGGGTAGTAGCAATGGAAATTAATAAGTTGCTAGCAGTAGGTGGAATAACATTCCACAGTACCCACTTTGCCTGGCCCCTTCACGAGAGACCTTGGGACTTCTGGCGCTTCTCTGACGAGGGTCTCAAAGTTTTATTTTCTCAGGCTCTAGGATTTGAAGTGATAAGAGCTGAACTTTACGTTCCTTTACGAATGCACTTAGACACCATGATACAAGGTCAAGAAACACTAACAACTCAGCCGGCCTTTGGAGGAGTTGCCATCCTTGCGAAAAAGGTAGCTGAAATTAATTCAGACAAATTTAGATGGGATGTAACGCTAACAGATATTTTGACATCAGAAAGCCATTACCCCAAGCCAAAAGCTTAACTTTTGGGATTGTCCTACTCTTCAACAACAGCCATAATTTCCCCTAATTTGTCCTGAGCCTCAGAAAAATTGGGGTTTAAATATATGGCACGACGATAACACACAATCGCCCGCTCCTGCTTCCCTTGCTCTAGCAGGGTGTGGCCAAGGTTAAAGTATTCCTCTGCCGTTGTTTTGGGTTCCGAAATCGCGGCCGCATAACAACACTCGACAGCTTCATCTGGCTTGCCAATTTGCGAAAAAACCTTAGCCAAGTTGCGGTAAACACCAGCAAAATTCGGTTGAATCGCGATCGCCTTTTGGTAACAGGCGATCGCCACTTGCCACTGTTGCTGCTGTGCGTGAATAGTTCCCAGGTTGGCTAAAGCTTGAGCAAAATCAGGTTGAATTTCCAGAGCGCGAAGGTACCAACTCTTTGCCTCATCCAGTTTACCCTGAGCTTGCAAGACATTCCCCAAAGTCTTGTACGCCGGACCAAATTTGGGGCTAATCTTTAATGCTTGCTCGCAAACTGCGATCGCATCTTCTAACTTTCCTTGAGCTAAATACAACTCTGCCAGTTGATTTAACGGAGCCGCAGCACTCTCCATTTGTTGCAGTTGAGCCTGAACTTCGATGAGCTGAGACTTAGTTTGTGCGAGTTCTTCCTGAGTTTTTTGGTATTGAACGTGCCGGAGTTCAAGCTCTTCTTTAATTGGTTGCAGTTCTTCTTTAACTTCTTGCAGTTTAGTTGTAAATTGCTCAAATCCCCCAGCATTTTGGTGGAGTTTTGTCTGAGATTGCGCTAATCCTTCGCGAGTCTCCTCTACTTGAGGATCGAACTGTTCGCATTCTGCAGTTTTGACCAAAATTCCTGCATCTAGCTCTTCAATCTTTTTGTAAATGAATTGCCAGATTTCCGTGTTTAGCCAATAAAAACCATTAGCAAACAGCAGAGAACTCGCAGGTGCTGTTTTACTCCTGATCTCTTCTGCTTGAGTGGGTTTTGGCCCGTGAAAATGGATAATTTTTGCTTCAGGACTAAAATCCCAGTAGGATTTCCAATTTAGCTGGATATCCAACCTATCCCACTTGTCTTTGAAAAATAAGTTATAGGCTCCTTGGTCATAAGCTAGCTGTAATATTTGCTCCAAGTTTCCGTCAATAAAATCGTCAAATTCTTTCTGGATTTTTTGAAGATTTTTGACATTCATGTACAGCACACCACTATTCAAATATTCCCAGTTGTTGGGTTCGTGCTCGGGGGCTGCCGCCAAATATTCACAGGTTATACCCTGCAAGTAATCCACCACATCGCCAAAAAACATGACATCGCAGTCAGTATAAAAAACATACTCATCCGGTATTTCATAAATTTCTACAATTTTGGGAATTTCAATTCTCAAAAATGCACCGAAAGCTACGGTTGAACACCCAGGATATTGAGTGTGGAGTTTCTCATAATGAGGTGTTCTGTGGTAAATAATCTTAACACCATTCTTTTGCAGCCAATCTGTCAATTCATTCTCTTGGCCGTCATAAATGCAATATGGTTCTAGCGAAGTATTTTGTTTAGCAGTATAAACTGCTACTTTAATCATTTGCGAATAAATTTCAAAACCAGGACTAGCTTCATTAATTGCAAAAAACCATTTCATCCGGTACTTTTGTTTCTGATTGCCGAGGGGGAAATGATATACCACTTCCTGCAATCGAACCAGTCCTAACTTGACGCGAGTTTCGTCGGCTAAAACTGCTTGGATTAGCACCTCAGATTCCGGCTGCTTTCCTGCAAGAAGGTCCAGCTTAGCTTTGTAAGCGCTACGTGCTGCTAGCGGTACTCCGGGAAAAGCACTGGCTACATCCGATCGATACCCGCCAACGGGGGTTGTACAGAGAGTTTCGCCATTATAAATAAACTCAACTGCCACAGCTCGATCGCTCTTGCCCAACACCCAACCAGACATCAAAATTTTACTGTTATCTACTTTACCGATCGCAGGCGAATCTATATTAAATCCCCGCAGCCATTCCAGAGCTTCAGGATAAGCCGGTGCAACATCCAGAACAGCCACAATTTTCAGTTGCAGGGGATTTGATTCGTTTTCTAAATATTGATTAGCTGTCACTAAACCGTACCCGCTTTCATCTTCTTCCCAAGTTCCAGACCCGTGCCAGTATAGCGGTTCGCTATCCCAAGGATCGAAAGGAATTAATGTTTTCGACGGCAAGTGAGGGCGGAAGAAAAACTTGCACCGTTCATTTAGCATTGATGCTGCAACAGAAAAGGTACTGTTTGAAATAGCCAAAACATCGCACTGGCTCAATATATAAAAGTCTGGATAGAAAGGAGCCTCTGGCATTTCTACACCCAAATCTTTGACAGTTACCGGATAATAATCGGCAAAATCATCTACAACCTCTTCAAGTTCATCGCTGGCAATAAACAGTACCGGCTCTTCCAAAGTTTCCCACAACCCCTGCAACCATTTTTTGTAGCAACTATTGGGAGCAATAAACATAAATTCGGCATAAGGCCCCCAGTAATCGCCGCGCCGCAAATGCAAGCCAACAATCGTTTTTCCGCGTTGTCGGAGGCTGCTGACTGCTGCTGCTACCTTCGCTTCTACTTCTGGCATGGGTTGGAAAAGCGATCGAAATAACTCTTTGTGTGGCGCGTAATACTTAGTGGGTATCTGATAGGTTGGCCCGCCAAATTCTACATTGCCCAAAGGTGCTTCTGCATTAATTATCCCCAATCCCGAATCATGAACCACAGGCAAGCTTTTAGAAATAGGTGGCTCACTGTGTCCGAACAAATATTGTCCGATCCACGGTGACGTCTCCACGCGAATATTTTGCTGTTGTTCATGAATTTTCAGCATCGCATACAAAAATATTTGATTGCCAAACCGCGCCCTACTAAGGATAGACATAGTAACGAGCGGTTTTTTCACATAAAAACCATCGCCCCAAGATGGGTGGGGAGTGGTGGTAGCTACCCGCTCGAAACCGTGCCTGTCTAAAAACTCATCTAAATCATGAACGAGCGCGCAACCTTCATAGAGTTCTTGGTAATTAACTTCCGTATTAATCGCATCTACATATTGCAGCCAATTGGTTGCTCCTTGCAAAGCCAAAAGTTCTGCACCTTGAATATCGATGTTTAAGATATTAAAGTCAGCCGGGTTTAAGTCCAATTCTTGCAGCAGCGTATCCAGAGTTTTTGAAGGCACTGTTACTTGATGTGTTTCCACGATATCGGGATAGATATCCTGATGATGCTTCAGCGGCAAAATTGAACTGCTTTGATCGTAAGAAGTAACGTGCAAATTAATAATACCGTTGCGATCGCTAATCGCGCAATTCACAGCTTGCGCGTTCGGGTACCCAGCTAAATTAGCTTGCAAGCGTTCAAAAACAGCGGGATTAGCTTCTACAAACAGTATCTTTTGCGCTCCCATTGCTTGGTAATATCCCACTTCCGTACCTTCATGAGCACCTACATGAATAATGCCTTTAGGAGTAATTGAATGCTGGGTGCAAAGTTGCGGTACATCCAAAAGTCGAGGAGGTTCTCCCAACACATTAGCTCGGAAGCGATCGTTGACTGCTAAGAAGTTGCTCCATTCAAAAACTTCATATTCTGGCTGAAAATTAGGTCTGTATTCTAAGCCCTGTGGCAAAATCTTAAAAATAGAGTACCGATACTTTTGCAGATACTCACACACTTCTCTTAAAGTGATATTTGCCTCGCGATAAGTTGTACCGTATTCAAATTGAATGTAATCGATTTTGCCATATTTCAGTAAATCCCTTGCACCGTACAATACATCTAATTCTGCGCCTTCAACATCAATTTTTAGAAAATTTATCCGCTTGATACCCAAACGCTGACAGTAACGATCAACAGTTGTAGTGAAAACAGTACACTTTTGGGGAGGCTGAATCCAACCTTGACTCTCCATCCAACAACTACGATAAAACGTACTCAAGGTGGAATGATCGTCGTACTGATAAAAAGTCTTAATTTCTTCTCGACTGCCCGCAGCCATATTTTGGGCTAGGATTTTTACATTATTTTCTCTCCTTAAGCTGTCTACCAAATTTTTGTGGACTTGAGCCAAAGGTTCAAAAATGTGCATTTCTGCTACATCTTGGTGTCTTGTCAAAACCTCTTTTGCCCATTCACCGATATTAGCACCCACATCGAAAACGATATCCCCTGGTTTAATGTATTGGGCAACTACTTGGCTTTCTCCCGGCAACAGATGAGAACTCGTTGAACTAATATGGTCTTGAATCCAGTACGGTATAATCATCTGTTGTGGCTCTACTATTTCTGGCTGTGCTTCTACTGCGGGCTTACTCTCTATTCCCGTCCTTAAAGAAATAGGACGTTGATTAATATTTCCGTACCAATTATCTTTACCTTCACCGCACATATATTGCCAATCTGCATCAGCAATCAGATGAGAAAAGGGAGCGATGATGTCTGTCAAGATTAACGACCAGTTATTACTTTTTGAAAATCTGACCAAATAAGATTCAATGCCTTGCCGATGGCAATAATAAGTATTCGGGAGCGTCAACATTTTAGAACCAGTCGCTAACTGCCGGAAACCAAAGGTGTGAGTGTCTAGCGCCCCGGAAGATTCAGAATAACCTCCCCCTCTCACCCAGCTTTCTTTGGTAAACAGATAGTTGCCGCTCGCTCCCGGCACGTCGTGTCGCGAGAAAAAGTCCGCTAAAGTAATTTGGTCTTGATAAATCCATTTATTAATAATATTTTCCTGGCATCCTTCAAAGAAATGAATTTCTTGGAATGCAGCTACATCTGCACCGGAATTCACTAAAAACTCTTTTAATTTTGGGATACTTCCTGGAACTAAAATATTATCTGAATCCAAGCAGAAAAGCAAAGGATGCCTGGCATTTTGGACGGCAGTATTTCTCGCTGCTCCGCCCCCTTTGTTAGTTTCGTGACGGAAAATATTGATAAATGGATACTTAATTTTGAGTCGTTCCAGTATGCCTTCCGTATTATCCGTAGAGCAGTCATTAACAATAATTAACTCATCCCCCTGTTCAAAATTTCCCTTTAATATCGAATCAACGGACTCTTCGATAGTTTCTTCGCAGTTGTAAGCAGGGATAAAAAAGCTAATATTAGTGAGTGGCTTTTCTACCCACCAGACACTTTCTCCTGGGGTATGAACTTGACTGTGAAATCTTCTAAAAAACTCATCAACAGCATGCTTGACGCCCGGAAAATCTGCGCGGTCGTAGCCACATCCGCCAATAACAGCACCGCTTTTAACTTTGCCGTACCAGTTGCATAGCTGATCCCACAAACCTTTATAGGAAAGTTCGTCAATGTAGGCGACATCGAAAGCTTGTCCTGTAGGTGCTCCTGTATTTAACTTTTTGTTCTCAACGATTGTGCAAAACAGATTGTAGGCGTTTTCCTGCCAACCGGGAATTTCTTGACTGATATTCACAGGTTGCTTTTCTACCCACCAAACGCCTTCCCCTTCAGCGTGAATTTGGAAGTTTAACGGTGTGAAAAACTCATCAATAGCTTGTTTTACCCCCGGAAAAGCAGGATGCTCGTAATCGTGTCCGCCAATAATACCGCCTATTTTAACTTTAGGATACCAAATGCAAAGATCGTCCCAAACACCTTTGTATGAATGATCGGCATCGATGTAAACAAAATCGACCTCTCCAACTATTTCATTAATAGCTATTCTCGATAGTTGGCGGATGTGCTGATATCTTTCGCCGAAAACGCTAAATCTTTGCTGAATGTAATTGTACAGGGCATCAAATTCTTCTTGAGGAAGATTCATTGGGTCTTCGTAACCTTCCATGTGGAGGTAGGGGTCTACTCCATATAATTTTTCTACAGATGTATGTTGCAGAATAGATTCTGAATGACCTCCAAAAGCCACTCCTATTTCTACCCCGATTTTTAGGTTTTTATTGGCTATAGCTTTGCCAAATAATGGGTAAGCTAGTCCCCACACGGCTTCCGCCTCTTTTGCGTGTCGGTCGATTTTATCTAACAATGAAACTGAGACCATATTAGTGCTTCCCGCATAGGTTCTGAGTGATGCCAAATATTCTAAAATATATTTGCACCATTTCTGATAACATAATTTTTCTTGATAAATTTTTTCTGCTCTTTGACCCATTTCTAATAGTTCAGATGTATTTAAAGAATCTAGCAGACTATTTAAATTGGTGGCCGAGCTAGTAAATAAACTAATTTCGTGCCAATCGATAAACTCCTTAAACGGTCTTGTGTCGATATCACTAAGCATTAAGGGTGCTACCCCCAGTTGCATTGCTTCAAAAAACCGAAAAGAGCTACCGCCATATCCTCTAGGGCAGAGTGCAACATAAGACTCTAGAGTTTTCTCAACAAATAATTCTGTGCTGCCATTAGCCATACACAAATCGTTCCGATATTTGATGGTATCAAACATCTCTTGTCGGATACTATGATTTGGAAGAAGACCAATAAAGGCACTTAGGTACTTTTTCGATGGTTTAACTTGAGGAATTCTATGCAATGAGCAAAGTAAAGGAATATCTACACCCGTTTCAGTTCTGCGAGAGGAGAGAAAATTTATTGTTGCTCCTAGATTTACCAAAGGCCCATCATCATATTGACAGATGGTAAATGTTTTGTTGTCAGACAATATCGAAAGATTAACTGATTGTTGAAGTTCCGACAAATCCGTTTTTTCAAAATAATGATTGATGTAATATCTTGTCCAATAAACTGGTAAATAATGCCAGTCGGCTTCATTGGGATTGTCTGTGAGAAGGTTAGGATTACTGTGAAGATATTGAAAAAAATCTTGCTCTACACCATAGTCGCTGTTATGAGCAGGATGGAGTATCCGTGCAGATCCAGGCTGAAATCGACTGTCAATAGGTAAAATGTATATCTTCATAACTATTTCACTAGGTCGGCAAAAATATTTCCGTTTTCAGGTCTGTCATTGGGATCGGGACGGTATTCAAGAGGAACTAAAGGAGATAGACTTTGATTTCGACCATTGAATAGCACTTTTGAATAACCAACCATTAAAGCCAGCTCTTGTAGCAAACACGGAGTTAAAACATTTAAGTGCTGGTGAGTTTCCCATTCACCAATGTATACCCCTTTGATTCCTTTTGTAAAGTCTGAATAATCGCGCATTGATGAAATAAGATTGGGAGTATTGACTCGGTGTACTCCTTCTTTTTTCAAGACTCGCCAAGCTTCTGCTAAAAGAATGACCTGAGATTTCTGATCGATATGTTCAAGGAAATCTTCGTGGAAAATTACATCAACGGAATTATCAGCAAAGGGGAGACCGGTTCTTAAATCCATAGCCAAGAAATCTGAGCTATCACCCCGCATCTCTTCTGGATAATACTTGTCTGTGTAGTGCTTCAAGTGGTGGTGATAATGTTGGTAATTTAAATCCATATTTCTCCAACCTTTCAGAACTCGGGGCCCGCATCCCAAATGTAGCTTTAAGACTTGACCTGCTGTGTCTGGCTGGGTAGACTGTAGTTGTTCTAATTGCACTTTAACCTCTATCTAATTTCTCTTATTTGGCAACTTGATGTAGCAAACCGCAAAAATAGACCGATCGCCCCTTCTTACTACCTCCCTCATTCCCACATCTTTCAAGGATCTGTCCATTATTCCACAGCTCGTTCAAATACTTATATTCCCGGTAAGTATCCATCGCGACAAAGAAACCGCCGTGGCGGTAAGCCATCAATTGCCCCTCTGCAGCCAAACGAACTGTCCCCAAACCCCCAGCTAACATAACTACTTGCATTGTTTCATATAATTTATCCTATCGCTTTAGCACAGCCTAAATCCCTCCATAATTTCTTTGTGATCAAACTGAGTTCAGCACCAGAATCAACAAGCATTTTCACTGTTACTGCGTTCAGAGACTCCAGTTTTAATTCATACTTAGGTTGCCAATCGCGAGCTTTTAATCTCCTCTTTCTCACAGGATAAAAGCGGATAGGTTCTACAAACTAGCTTTCAAATATACGCTCAATTACATAATCTAAGCTTGACAAGCTGGGATCGACACCATCTTTCATTTTGTCATAATCCCGATCGCCACTAATCACACCTTCGTTAGTATAAGCTATCCACTGACCCGATATTTTTTCAACTCTCGGCGATTAGCCTTATACCACTCCTTAGCTGTCGCATATTCTGCTCCCATATTTTCACCCCATAAATTTCCCTCAAATCTGCCTCGCCTCTACCATCATCCGCACCACATCGGGCATTTTATATTTTGCCTCCCAGCCCAATTTTTCTTTCGCCTTACCCGGATTTCCCCTCCCAACTGCAATCTCCGTCGGTCTGTAGAGACTCGCATCAGTTACCAAATGTTCCTGCCAATCCAAACCCGCAGCCACAAACGCTGTCTGCACGAACTCCTCCAAAGGATAACTCGCACCAGTAGAAATTACATAATCGTCCGGTTCATCCTGCTGCAACATCAAATACATCGCCTCCACATATTCCGGGGCCCAGCCCCAGTCCCGCTGCACTGAAATATTTCCCAAATGCAGTTTTTCGGAACTACCAGCAGCAATCCGGCACACGACTGATACAATCTTTTGGGTGACGAACCTCTCCGGCCGCAGCGGGGACTCGTGATTGAACAAAATACCAGAACACGCAAACAAATTGTAAGCTTCCCGATAATTTGCTACTTCCCAAAATGCTGTTGCTTTCGCTACCGCGTAAGGACTTCTGGGGCGAAAGGGCGTATTTTCATTCGCTGGATTGCCTCCGGTATCCCCAAAACATTCGCTGGAACTGGCATTGTAAAGTTTAATTTTACCGCCTGTAAACCGAATTGCTTCTAACAGATTTAACGTGCCTGTAGCAATGCTTTCGAGAGTTTCTACGGGTTGCTCAAAAGACAGACCGACGGAACTTTGACCTGCTAGATTGTACACTTCGTCGGGCCCAATTTTTGCTAGGACTTGCAAGACACTGCGAAAATCGTTGAGAGACATCGATTCTAGTTTTACTCTGTCTCGGATTCCTAAACTTGCAAGGTTTCGGAAACTCGACATTTGGGCATCCCTAGAGGTGCCACAAACTTCATAACCTCGATCGAGCAACAGTTGAGCTAAATAAGCTCCATCTTGACCGGATATACCACAAATTAACGCTTTTTTCATATAAATTATTTATGTTGATGATTCGGCGGTTGAAACCGATCCTACACAAACAAAGTCTGCCTTCGCAGACTAAGAACTCAAAATCATTGAGACAGGGCTCATATCAAATCCGGTAGCATCGGAATTAATATTACCCGAAATTAGGAGACGGCAGTGCCCATAGGTGTCAACTTAAGCCTGAAATCCTTGATAAATATCGCTTTTACCCCAGTCCAGATCCCCCTAAATCCCCCTTAAGAAGGGGAGTAGGGGTTGACTTTGAGAAGACTCCTGTCCCCCCCTTCTTAAGGGGGAGTAGGGGGCAAGCTAAGGGGGGATCTAGATTTAATAGTCAAACAGCAGTCTCTGACTACGTTTGACGTTAAGTTGACACTCCTTGGGCAGTGCCGTCTCCCTACAATTAATCAAGGTAGGGACACGGCACTGCCGTCTCCTCTATATCATAAGGAATTTAGCCTTGAGGCAGGGGTTTCAACCCCTGCCTCAAGGCTGGACTGCCAGAAAAAAGTCATGGATCTAGCCTTCCCAGCGTTCGGCGACCAATTCAGCCAAGTCAACAACCCGCTGACTGTAGCCCCACTCATTGTCGTACCAAGACAACACCTTCACCATGTCGCCGTCCATCACCAGAGTCAAACTGGCATCCAAGATTGAAGAAGCATCATTTCCGCGATAGTCGCAAGAAACCAAAGGCAAATCGTTGTATTCCAAAATCCCCTTCATCGAGCCTTCGGCTGCTTCTTTGAAAACTTGATTTACCTGCTCGGTAAAAGTCTTTTTCTCTACCTGAGCCACAAAATCAACTACCGACACGTTGGGAGTCGGCACCCGCATGGCGATGCCATTTAACTTACCCTTCAACTCTGGAATCACCAAAGCCACAGCTTGAGCAGCTCCAGTAGAAGTCGGCACAATATTCATCGCCGCAGCCCGCGCCCGCCGCAAGTCGCGGTGGCTGGCATCCAACAAGCGCTGGTCGCCAGTATAGCTGTGGGTAGTCGTCATCATGCCTTTGATGATGCCAAAATTGTCGTTAAGCACTTTCAGTACGGGAGCTAGACAGTTAGTGGTACAGCTAGCATTGCTGATGACTGTGTAGTCATTGTGCTTGTAGTTGTGGTGGTTGACTCCCATCACATAAGTCCCTACTTCTGGCCCTTTACCCGGAGCAGTAATCAGCACTTTTTTCGCGCCGGCCGTGATATGCTTCGATGCACCAGCTTGGTCAACGAAGACACCGGTTGCTTCAATAATCAGATCAATACCCCAATCTTTCCAAGGCAGGTTGAGCGGATTACGATCGCTCACGCATTTAACTGTCTTGCCATTGAGAATAATCGAATTTTCATCCGTACTGATGTCCACACCCTTCAACGTTCCCATCATGGAATCGTATCTCAGCAAGTGGGCATTAGTTTTGGGATCGGAAGTGTCATTAATTGCTACGAGTTCGAGCTGGCTATCTTCTCGGCCCAACCAGCAGCGCGTAAAACTGCGCCCAATACGTCCAAAACCATTGATCGCGACTCTAATCACCTTATTACCTCCTAACGATTGCAGCCCTTAGCTCAGGCTTAAATTTTGGAAAAATTTAAGAATTGACTTATGAGACAAGATCATATCGCAAAGGCTGATCCTTTCTAACTTTTCGTCTGTATCAAAAAAGCCTAAACTTTTTTGAACTCGCCAGAAATCCCCAGGCCAAAGGCATTCAGATTTCGGCTGCTGGTTGCTGGTAAAGGTTGTGAGTCGCAATATAAGTCCGTACAGCTTCCGGGACTAAGTAACTGAGATCGCGATTTTCGGCACAGCAGCGGCGGATGTGGCTCGACGAAATCTCGATCGCACGCATGGAAAGCACCTCCCAGCGAATTTCCACATTCACCAGAGCCATCTTTTGAGCAACTTTACAGCAAACAGCTTTTGTCTGATCCTGCATTTTGTCATCCCCATCAATGGCTGCATCCCACAAACTATCCCCCCACTCAAAGGAGCAAATTTCCCCGCTTTTTTCTCGATCCCGATTTTTCTGACTCGGACGCGGGGCCACCAACCAGTCGCACAACCCGCCAATTTCGCTGCACCGGTGCCATTTGGGGAGAGTTTGGAGCGCGTCGCTACCAATAATCCAGTACCACCGATCGCCCGGATAGATTTTTTGCAAATATAACAAAGTGTCAATAGCAGAAGTTCCAGAGGGATTGGTATCCACTGGCAAAAGTCCAAAATCCGACCGCCCAGCCGTTGCCAGAGCCACCATTTCCCGCCTTTGGTAAAAACTTGCCAAAACACTGTGCGACTTGTGACGAGGGGTGCGATCGATCGCCCAAATGACTCGATCGATCCCAAATTGACTCACCGCCGTCTCGGCCATCAACAAATGCCCGAAATGAACCGGGTCAAAAGTCCCCCCCAAAATCGCTACTTTTTCCATATTTCCCAAAAATTAGGATTAATACAGACTTTACCGAAATTTTATTTTTGTAGGCTTTGACCAGTTATTAGTCCGATCGCGGATTAGTTCGTAGTGCCGACTTAAGTCCGCTCCCAGACACCAGCATTACTTTTGTCTGTAAACAAAGTGAGAAACCTACTATAGCTCAGTCTGGGCAACATCATGTCAGATTGAGTTTTGCCAAAAGGGTATAGCGGTTATCAAAAAAGTGAGGATAGCCCGATACCCTATGCCCTATGCCCTATGCCCTATGCCCTATGCCCTATGCCACATAGTACCTCATCTTTATAAATTATACTTAGCATACTTAATAGAAAAAATGGGTTTAAAGCCTGTTCCTTGTAAAGAGAACGGAAAAATTAATTTCCCTCGCAGAAAATCTCAAAAGCGCGATCGGTCAACAGTCAACAGTTGAACGTACCAACAGATCAAACACTAAAAAATGAGCGAAGTTGTGCCATACGTGGTAGTGTTTGTAAATCCTGATGGGTTTGACCCTCAATCTTCGTAAAAAGATTGTGGGACTTTTGCTGTCGTATCCCAGCACAGCAGGCGGATAGAAATAGAAAGAATGCAGGACTGTGCAACCGCCCAAAATTAGTCAGCCGATCCTGGCCCCAAACCCCATTCTCTCTGACCTGCAATTTTCTCTTTTGTGACTGTTCCGGAAAACTACTCGGTACTAAGTCAAATAGGATACAAGACAAACCTCTCTACAAATCCCGAAATTTAGGGAAGCGCAGAGAATTGTGTACAAAAATGTCTAGCGAACTGTATCCTGAAAAAAACAATTCTTGATGTCAGGAACCTCAGCCCTGACGGCATGAGGCTTGTAATATTCTTACGATCCGTCCTGACGGGCCGTATACTTCCCTTGGTCTAGGTTTTTTGAGTCACGATACCCTGGAGAGTGCGAAATCCCCTGAGAGTGTCATTTGCAGTTAAACAGTTTCCAGGTAACAGAAACAGTGCTGCAAGTCTAAAAAGCTCAGAAAACATATGCCGACAAGCTAACTTTACCCCGCAAGGGAGTTTTGGAGACAACCATATCTCCACAGAGGAGCAACCATACTCCTCCTTCCCGAAAGGGAATATAAAGCCGTCCTATAAAGCTTGCCCTAAGCTTGCCGAAGGGACGGGGTTTCTAACCATTTTTTTGATGATATCGCGTGTTATTGGCGTGGCGTGGTGTGTGAGGAGCGAAGATGCCGAGTTCTGTTGATTTCAGCGGTAGACCATTTCATTTCATCGGCATTGGTGGAATTGGGATGTCAGCCATTGCCTACATTCTAGCTAAACGCAAGTTGCCCGTGTACGGCTCCGATATTAAATCGAGTCACATCACCGAGCGCTTGCAAGAAATGGGAGCTCACATTTTTTGGCGTCAAGACGCCAGCAATTTTGAAGTTTTTCAAACGGCCATCAACGGTAGCAGTCCCGATCGCGGGACACCCGAAAATATAGTATCCTCGGTCGCTGGTGCGGTAGGGACTTCCGTCGCGACAGCCAAAGCTCTCAAATTGAACGGCAACGGTTTAGACGCCCCAGCAAATGGGGGATTGCCTCAAGTAGTATGTTCGACGGCAATTCACCCTGCAAATGCCGAATATCGAGCTGCTCTAGATTTGGGCTGTCCGATTTTTCATCGATCGGATGTGTTGGCCGCCTTAATTAAAGATTACCAAAGCATAGCCGTAGCTGGGACTCACGGCAAAACTACTACTAGCAGCTTAATCGGCTTCATGCTGATGGCTGCGGGTCTAGACCCGACGATCGTAGTAGGAGGCGAGGTAAATGCTTGGGAAGGCAATGCCCGTGTCGGCCAAGGCCCCTACTTAGTTGCCGAGGCTGATGAATCCGACGGTTCTCTCGTCAAGCTGGTAGCAAAAATTGGCATAGTGACCAATGTGGAACTGGATCATCCAGACCATTACGACACTCTCGACCAGGTGATAGACATATTTAAGGTGTTTGCCCAAAACTGTCAAACCTTGGTGGGCTGCATTGACGACAAAATCGTCAAAGACTGCCTCGCGCCCAATGTCAGCTACAGCTTGCGGCCGGATAGCGGTGCTGACTACACGGTTTCGGGAGTGGAGTACGGGCCCGAAAGCACCAAGGCTGGTATTTGGGAGCGAGGAGCTTTCCTGGGGGAAATGGAGTTGAAGTTGCTGGGGACACACAATCTCAGCAATGCACTAGCGGCGGTAGCAGTGGGTCGATTGTTGGGGTTGGAGTTTTCGGCGATCGCCAAAGCGATTTCCGGCTTTGAAGGCGCTCGCCGCCGTTTTGAGGTACGGGGTTTTTACAATGACATCTTGTTTGTGGACGACTACGCCCACCACCCGAGCGAAATTCTCGTCACCTTGGCGGCGGCTCGCTTGCGTATCGAAGGTAGCGAAAAAAATCAGAAATCCCGAAGAGTGGTTGCCATTTTTCAACCGCACCGTTACAGCCGAACTCTGACATTTTTGCCAGAATTTGCTCAATCTTTTGGGGATGCAGATTTGGTTGTGGCTTGCGATATTTATAGTGCTGGGGAACCGAATTTAGGAAAAATTAGCGGGCAGCAGGTTGCTGATTTGATTGCTAAAGCAGGCCCAGAGGTTGTTTTTGCGCCTTCCTTGGAGTCGGTAAGTAAGTTTTTAACCGAAAATCTGCAACCGGGGGATTTGGCTCTGTTTTTGGGTGCTGGTAATCTGAATCAGATTATTCCAGAGGTGATGGCTTTTTATCAAGAAGCTTCGCGCCCAAATTAGCCCGCGCCTGCGAGTCGATCGACATCCAAGGCGGTGCAGGTTTTACCGACACTGCTCGATGAGGGCGACTCGCTCAAAATGGCTGCCCGGCACCGATAAATGAATTTTCAACCACGTCTTCGAGCGAAGGTATTTTTAAGGATTTTCAAGATGGTGACAATCTCGAATGACTCCTCTGTTAAGGACTATCGGCGAGTGTATTCTCCTATTTCTTTGCGGGGAACTGACTGTCAGATTAACTCCCAAGTTTCGCTGGCTGGCCAGACTTCTTTTCGAGTCGGCGGCCCTGCCCAGTGGTACGTCGCTCCCCGCAGCATGGAGGCTTTGCAAGCAAGTTTTGCCTGGGCACAGGATGAAGGGGTGCCGGTGACTCTGTTGGGTGCGGGTTCTAATCTGTTGGTGAGCGATCGGGGTTTGTCGGGTTTGGTCGTCGCCACTCGCTACCTCAAGCAAGTGCATTTCAATGCAGAAGCAGGTCAAGTTACTGCCGGGGCGGGGGAGTCAATTCCCCGCCTCGCTTGGTTGGCGGCTAAACGGGGCTGGAAAGGTCTAGAATGGGCTGTCGGTATACCGGGCACCGTGGGAGGGGCTGTGGTGATGAATGCAGGCGCTCACAGGGGCTGTACTGCTGATATTCTGGTCAATGCTCGCCTGCTATCCCCCTCCGGTAAGGTGGAAATTTTGACTCCCCAAGAGTTGGAGTACCGCTACCGGACTTCGGTGCTGCAAGGGGGCGATCGCCTGGTAACAGAAGCGACTTTTCAGTTGCAGCCGGGATTTGACCGATCGCAAGTAATGGCCGTCACTAATGAAAATTTCAGCCAGCGGCGGACAACTCAACCTTACCACTTACCGAGCTGTGGCTCAGTCTTCCGTAACCCCGGCCCCAAGACGGCAGGTTGGTTCATCGAACAAGCGGGACTGAAGGGATATCAGATCGGTGGCGCACAAGTAGCTCAGCGCCATGCTAATTTTATTCTTAACTGCGGGTCAGCAACGGCAAATGATATTTTTCAAGTGATCCGCCACGTTCAACAGCAAGTCGAGCAGCGGTGGTCGCTGTTGTTGGAGCCAGAAGTTAGAATACTGGGAGAGTTCCCTTTCTAAGGCATCATTGAAGTAATACGAAAGCGGCAAACTGCCAGCCCACACACCATCACAAAGTAATTATGACAAAATCAGGACAAGGATTTGGCTTCGGCCTGGGCAAAATGAAAGAACTGACTGAAGCTTTCAAAAAAGCTCAGCAAGTTCAAGAAGGAGCTAAAAAGCTTCAAGAAGAGTTGGATGTAATGGAAATTGAGGGAACTGCCGGCGGCGGCTTGGTCAAAGTTTTTCTCAGCGGCAACCAAGAACCCCGCCGAGTCGAAATTGCACCGGATGCCCTCGGTGAAGGTGCTGATGTGGTTTCTGAACTCGTCACCGTGGCGATGCAGGATGCTTACACTAAGTCTACGGCTACGATGCGGGAGAAAATGGAAGAACTGACCGGCGGACTGAATCTCCCCGGTTTCTAAGCCCTTGGTCAGTTGGCAGTTGACTGTTGACTGTTGGCAGTTGGCAGTTGACAGTTAACTGTTGGCAGTTGGCAGTTGACAGTTGGCAGTTGGCAGTTGACAGTTGACAGTTGGCAGTTGGCTGTGAAGATTAATGTTATTAGTTATTAGTAGCCCCAAGCGAGAACTAATAACTAATGACTAATGACTAATGACTAATGACTAATGACTAATAATATCGTTTCCGGTTGCATCGGAATAATAAAATCGAGTCAACAGTTAACACTCAACAATTCAGTTTTTTGACCCGCCCGTCAACAATCAACAGTCAACAGTCAACAGTCAACAGTCAACAGTCAACAATCATGTATGAGTGCAACCGGAATTTATATAACTAATGACTAAATTACTATTTGTCTGCCTGGGAAACATCTGCCGATCGCCCTCAGCAGAAAATATCATGGATCACTTAATCGAAAAAGCAGGTTTGGGCGATCGTATCACCTGCGATTCCGCCGGAACAGGTGGCTATCACATTGGTAGCGCCCCTGACAGCCGCATGACATTGGCTGCGAGGAAGCAAGGAATTGAATTGTTAGGCGCAGCCCGTCAATTTCAAAGGAAAGATTTTGAAAATTTTGATTTGATTCTGGCGATGGATCGGGACAATTATCAGAATATTCTTGCTCTCGACAACGCGGGAAAATATCAAGATAAAGTGCGGTTGATGTGCGATTTTTGCCAGAAATACGACCTGAAAGAAGTGCCAGATCCTTACTACGGCGGCCCGGATGGATTCGATCGGGTAATTGATTTGCTGATGGACGCTTCGCAGGGTTTGTTGGAGTATGTTATCAGTCAGGAACAATTAACAATTAACAATTACAATTAACAATTACAATTAACAATTCCCAATTCCCAATTCCCAATTCCCAATTACCAATTCCCAATTCCCAATTCCCAATTCCTAATTCCCAATTACCAATTACCAATTACCAATTCCCAATTCCCAATTCCCAATTCCCAATTCCCAATTCCCAATTCCCAATTCCCAATTACCAATTACTGACTAAATGGTGTTCCATCGCAAAGCGAACGAGTTCTGTTCGGTTGCTGCTTTCAGTTTTTCTGAACAAGCTGCTGACGTGCTTTTCGATGGTGCGGGGACTGAGGTGCAGCCGAAGGCCAATTTGAATATTAGAAAGACCTTCTGTCAGCAAATCTAGCACTTGTTGCTCTCGCTGCGTTAAATTCGGAGCATTTTGGCGGGGAGAATAGCCATCGCCAGTTTCTGACTTTTGAGTTAAAAAATTGGCTTCAGGGTGGTTGGTGGCTCTGTGGCGTGCCTCTGTTGACGTAGATTCTGATTCCGAACGAGAAGATGCCTGAGCAATGAGAGCGTAGCGATCGAGCAAAGAGCGAATCACCACCCCCAACACCTGTAGTTCAAAAGGCTTAGCCAGAAAATTGTCGCACCCCATCTGATAGCCCCGAATCCGTTCCTCAGTGCTCGTGCGTTCCGTCAAAAAAATCACCGGTAGCAAACGAAAAGCGGGACGAGTCCGAACTCGCCGCACAAATTCGTAGCCATCCATTTCGGGCATTGTAATGTCGGTGACAATCAAGTGGGGCTGAAATTCCTGTACCAACCCTAAAGCTTCTTTGCCGTTCTCAGCAGGAATTACAGAGTATCCGGTAATTTCCAGATAATCGGTAATCGACAGGCGAGTCGCGAAATCGTCGTCAGCAACCAGAATCGTCAGGGGCATGGGGAGACATTAAAAATTAAACATGAAAAATTAAAAGTGAAATTACTCACTTTTAATTCTTAATTCTACTGTTTAATTCTCTTTGTGACTTGCGGTTAAAGTAGCAGGTTGCGCTAATTTCCCCTCCAAAGCTACGCCGCGCCCGTTGGCTGCCAAATGTCGCAGAATTTTGTAAATTGTCTCGATTTGCTCTGGTTTTCCGGCTTGTTTGGCTATTTCTGCTACAGACAGAGGTGCATGAGCATCTGTGAGCACTTGCAGTACCTGTTTTTGCAAATCCAATACAGCAGCGGCAGCTTTTTTGCCTGCTTCCACGCCCGGTTGGTGATAGGCGTTGACATTCACCAAGGAACCGTAAAAACCTACTGCTCTTTCGTAGAGGGCGATTAATGCTCCTACTGTCCGAGGGGTGACTTGGGGAATTGTGACAGTAATTGAATCTCGGTGATTTTCGTGCAAAGCTTGTCGAGTTCCCTGCAACAAACCAGACAAATAATCTCCAGAAGTAACACCTGTTTCTACTTCTGGGGAAATGCCTTGCCTGTCTTCCAATACTTCGATAAATGTGAGGAAGAAATTCGGTACGCCTTCGCGCAGTTGCTGGACGTAGGCGTGTTGGTCGGTGCTGCCTTTGTTCCCGTAGACTGCGATTCCTTGATGAACTGTGTTGCCTTCTAAATCTTTTTCTTTGCCTATAGATTCCATGACTAATTGCTGCAAATAGCGGCTGAATAATAGCAGGGAATCTTTGTATGGCAAAACTACCATATCTTTTTCGCCGCGTCCGTTGCAGGCAAAATACCAACTCATCGCTAAAAGGGCGGCGGGATTGTTTTTAATTTCGGGAATTCTGGTAGCTTCGTCCATGACTTTAGCGCCGTCTAGCATGGCCCGAATGTCGATGTTTTGCAAAGCTGCGGGCAAAAGTCCTACTGTTGAGAGTTCTGAGGTGCGTCCTCCCACCCAGTCTGACATGGGGAAGGTGGCAATCCAGCCTTGGGATTTTGCTAATTTGTCTAGTTTGCTGTCTGTGCCGGTGATGGCAATTGCTTGTTTGGCGAAGTCTAGTTTTTGGGCGGCGAAGGCTTTTTGAACTTCGATGGTGCCGTTGCGGGGTTCGGGGGTGCCGCCGGATTTGGATATGGTAATTACTAGGGTGCTACTGAGTTTGTCTTTGATTTTGTTGAGGATGCGATCGATCCCTGCAGGATCTGTGTTGTCGATAAAATGAATTGCTAGGGGCGGGATGTCTGGGGATAGAGCTTCGGCGACAAATTGGGGGCCGAGGGCGGAACCGCCGATGCCGATCGAGATTATGTCGGTAAATTGCGGAGCAAAGGGCGGTTTGATTTCGCGGTTTTGAACTTTCTTGACAAATTCTTCGACTTGTGCAATTTCTTCAATTATTTGTTGTTTTAATTCTGGAGTGGGAGCCAAATCGGGGTTTCGGAGCCAGTAGTGACCCACCATGCGGTGTTCGTCGGGATTGGCGATAGCGCCTGATTCCAAAGCTGCCATGTCTTTGAAAGCTTTGTCAAATTTGGGTTTGAGTGCTGTTACGAAAGCGTCGTCAAATCCCATGCGGCTGATATCGAGATAAAGTCCCAATCCAGAGTGATAGTAAAGCCAGTCTTGGTAGCGTTGCCAGAGTGCTTTGGCGTCCATAGAATTCTCTAAAATTTTTATAATGTTCGATCGTCGTCGGGAATCAACCAATTGTAGTTTAAAACGATGTTATGTATAGTTTTTGCAGAATCCCAATAAAATTTAAGTATTTGTCCTAGGAAGGCAAAAGGCTGGGTTCGGCAGAATTCAACAATAAAAATATGACTTGGGCGGCATTTTTGGTAGGTCGATCGCCCATTGATGGCTAAGCCCCATAGATAGATATAAACTCAAGCGATAGCCGCAAATAGATTTAAGTGTTGTCTGGGTTCGGCTTTGGGTTCTGGTTTGACAATACTCGAATTCGGGCGATCGCCCGCAGTAAAATAGACATTGCAGTCTGGTTAAGTATTCTTTTCGCTGTCCTAATGTCCGCCTCCATACCCGCGATTGCAAAACTGTGCGGCTGCTGAGAAAACTAATCTCAAGCAAGAGCGATTGCTTGAGATTAGTTTTGTAATGACAGTAGCACAAGTGATTTGCTGCCAATGATATCATGTCATGTCTGGTCGATTACCATTACAAAAACTGTTAGCGCGCCTACCAGAGTACGCAACTTAAGAGCGGACTTAAGTCCGCACTACGAACCTTCCTTGGTTATTTGGGATAATCTACTGAAAATGAGAACGCTCAATCTTCGGCTCAAGATTTGGCTAATAACTGAAAAAATATCTTAGTTGTAGTAGAATATACAGATATTAGAATTAAAGTGCGATCGACTATGCTTACTTTATCTCCAGAATTAAAAGAAAGATTAGCAACTCCGCTCAAAATAGGCGATTTGGAAGTAAAAAGCCGCGTCCTGCAATCGCCCTTATCAGGTGTTACTGATTTAGTATTTCGCCGTTTGGTGCGCCGCTACGCCCCGGATTCGATGATGTACACCGAAATGGTCAACGCTACGGGTTTGCACTACGTGAAGCAATTGCCAAAAATTATGGAAATCGATCCAAACGAACGCCCGATTAGCATTCAATTATTTGACTGCCGGCCGAATTTCTTGGCAGAAGCGGCGCAGAAAGCCGTAGCAGAAGGAGCGGATACTGTTGATATTAACATGGGCTGTCCGGTGAACAAAATTACTAAAAACGGTGGCGGTTCTTCGCTGCTGCGAGACCCGGAAACGGCCGAGGCAATTGTGCGGGCGGTGGTGGAAGCTGTAAATGTTCCTGTGACTGTTAAAACTCGCATCGGTTGGACTGACCAAGAAATTAATATTTTGGAATTTGCTCAGAGGATGCAAGATGCGGGAGCAAAAATGATTACTGTGCACGGTCGCACTCGATCGCAAGGTTACACCGGCCCGGCAAAATGGGAATGGATTCGCCGCGTTAAGGAAGTTTTATCGATTCCTGTAATTGGTAACGGGGATATTTTTTCAGTGGAAGCTGCGGTGCGGTGTCTTCAAGAAACCGGTGCTGACGGAGTGATGTGTTCGCGGGGGACTTTGGGCTATCCTTTTTTGGTGGGAGAAGTCGATCATTTCTTGAAAACTGGTGTGGAAAAGATACCTCCGACACCAATTGAACGACTCGAATGTGCTAAAGAACACCTGCGGGCTTTGTGGGAATATAAAGGTCAAAGCGGTGTGTCTCAAGCGCGCAAGCACTTAACCTGGTATGCTAAAGGTTTCCCAGGCGCTGGGGAATTGCGGGGCGTGTTGGCGGTGGTAGAAACGGTGGAGCAAGGTTGCGATTGGATCGATCGCGCGATCGAACAATTACCCGCATAAACCAGATCCACAGTCGATTTTAGATTTTAGATTTTAGATTTACTCCACAGATGGATCTAATATCTGGAACAAAAGTCTAAAATTTCGATCTATCCACGACGCTTGTACGTGGATAGATCTCCGTTTTTGGGCGGAGTAAAACAGCGGTAACAGAAACAAAACCCGACGCAAGCGGGCTTAGATTTAAGACACAGCTAGAAATTTGTGTATGGGGAAAGTATGGATTCATTAAAAGGGCGAGATTTATTAAGTCTGGCAGATTTAAGTATTGACGAATTAAATTATGTGCTGGATCTAGCAGCCAGTTTAAAATCGGGAATGGTCAAGCTGAAACGCACTAAAGTTCTCGGCTTGTTATTTTCTAAAGCTTCAACCCGAACGCGGGTGAGTTTCACGGTGGCAATGTACAAGTTGGGAGGGCAAGTTGTTGACCTCAATCCGAACGTTACGCAAGTCAGCCGTGGCGAACCTTTAGTCGATACAGCCAGAGTTTTAGACCGATATTTAGACATTTTGGCGATTCGGACTTTCGATCAAAAGGATTTAGTAACTTTTGCAAATTATGCCAAAATTCCTGTAATTAATGCGCTGACAGATGATGAACACCCCTGTCAAGTGTTGGCGGATTTAATGACAGTTAAAGAGTGTTTTGGCAGGCTGGAAGGAGTGACATTAACTTATTTTGGCGACGGCAACAACATGGCTAATTCCCTGATGTTGGGCTGTGCTATGACGGGAATGAATGTCAGAATTGCTTGTCCTGAAGATTTTCGTCCTAATCCTGAAATTGTGGCAAAGGCTAAGGCAATTGCTAATGGAAAAACAGAAGTTACAGTAACTTCTGATGCGGAAGCGGCGGCTAAGAATGCTCAAGTAATTTATACTGATGTTTGGGCGAGTATGGGACAGGAAGAAGAAGCTAAGATCAGGATTCCCTTGTTTGAGCCTTATCAGGTAAATGAGCGATTGCTGGAGTTTGCCGATCGCAATGCAATTGTACTGCACTGTTTGCCGGCACACCGGGATGAAGAGATTACGGATGCGGTGATTGAAGGTTCGCGATCGCGCGTTTGGGAGCAAGCAGAAAATCGGATGCACGCTCAGCAAGCTTTGCTGGCGGGAATTCTAGAAAGCGATTAAGTTTGTAGTAAGGACTTCATTCCTTAAATATCTCCCCAGTAAATATGTCGCCAGTTCGGCAGTCCGCCAGGGGTTTAAACCCCTGGTTCAAAGCTACAGATTAAATACTTGTCTCCCTCTTCTCTCTCTGCGCCCTCTGCGCCCTCTGCGGTTAATAAAAAAAACCAGTAAGCTTTTTAATTGAGTATAATTGGCGGCAACATTTGCTGAATTGCGATATTAAAAGCAGGAAATTGCAGCGGTGAAATACTCGCGCTTTCCCCCAGAATTATTTCGCTTTGATACCCGTCTTCAGTCGGTTCTCGAAAAACGTGCAGTTGTCTGTCATTTACATTTAATATCCAATAATCGGTAATTCCCGATCGCGCGTAGATTTTGGCCTTAATTTCGCGATCGTAAGCCAAGCTGCTGTCTGCCACTTCGATAATTAGATATACTTCAGAGGGAGTCGGATGGTGAGTGGCGTAGTCCAAGGGATCGATTCTGACTACGGCGATATCAGGTTCTGGTTCGGAATTGTCATCGAGGGCGATCGGATCTTGAGTATAGACAGCAGCCAGGTTTTCGAGAATATCGCGCAGAAGCGTCGCAGTGCGTCTAGTGGCAGAAGTGTGGGCAGTTCCTTTGGCACTCATTTTGAGAATATTTCCTGAAATTAATTCAACTCGTTCCTCTGGGTGAAAAAACCCGATTTCTCCGAGTTTTTGATATTCTTTAACCGTCCATTTGCGGAGCGTGAAAGGGGCTTCTGTTGTTAGCATATCTCGATTGATAAATTTATAATTTGATTGTAACGTAAAACCCACAGTAAACTGGTTTCCAGGCAGAGCCTGGAAACCGATATCTAGAGGCTCTGCCTCGGAAGCTTTTATGGAAATTGGAGGCAGAGCCTCCGGATCTGCGTTACCAGGCAGAGCCTGGTAACGAGTAGAAGTTGAAAGTTTACAAGCTGGCGAAATTCACTTTTGTTACTTCACCGGCGACAACATCAACTGTTTGTTGAACCTGACTTCCATCAACTTTCAACTGATATGAACCGGGCGAAAGCTCGATCGCCCCAAACCATCCTTTACCATCGGCACGCAGTTGCCGCACCTGGCTGCTAGCATCGATCGCCTGCAAAGTCAAACTCGCACCGTCGCAAGTTCGTTCGCACTGCTGCAAATTTCCGGCGATCGCCCCAGCAGTAGGCCGCGACTTCCAAGGCATATCGGGAACCGCTGCCGGCATGGCCCACACCGGCTGAGTTTCAACCGTTCTGCCCGTAGCGCCGTCAACGTATTGACTCGGCTGTGAGAGGGCGGTATAAAACCAATCATTGCTTTGGGAGATGTATTTCCAAGGCTGGCGGGGCAAATCTCGGCTGCTGCGGCCCGATCGCAGTTCGACGTTTGTGTAAACGTTGCTGCTAGCGTAGGAATACAGGACAGTACCCGCAAGGTGATTTCCAAGCGCTGAGGGGGCTTCGGCGCGGCGGACTTGCGAGAGAGTGTCTTCGATGTAGTTGAGGTAATTGCCGGGGCCGATCGCAATTTGGCGGTTGTACTGGTGGTCTTTGGCGTACTCGATCCAGTTGTCATAAGCGAGTTTTTGCGATCGTTTGTACTCGCGCTGGTAAGTCATGGGCATCGCCATGTCGAGAATACCTTCTTCCAGCCAAGCGCGCCAATCCTGCAAAACTTCTTTGTAAGGTTGCGTTTGCATCCAGTCGCGATCGCTTTTCGGGCCGTCTCCCCAGGCGATGGTGGCGGCGGTAATTTTCACGCGCGGTTTAATCGCCATCGCTTCTACATAAAGCTTCCGCACTAAATTTGTCACTTGTTCGCGCCGCCACTGCATCCACAGGGGATCTGTGGGTGCGGGTTTGCCGGTGCGCCCGTTTTGCTGGTTGAAACGGGCGATCGAAGTAGGATTGTAGCCCCAATTCGGGCCGCCGTAGCGGATGTAATCCAACTGTACGCCGTCCACATCATAGCGCTTCAGCAAGTCCAAATACACGGAAACAGTATAATCTAAAGCGTCTGGATGGCCGGGATCGAGGAAACCGGGCGATTCCCCCCTGGAAGTCAGCATCGCCCAATTATCTCTGCCCGCGGCTGAAGATCCGTGTTGTTGCCAAACATGACCGGCGGGAAGTTTGCTGCCAGAAACCACCGGCAGCGTCACCATCCAAGCGTGGACTTCAATGCCTGCGGCGTGGGCTTTGTCAATCAAATCTTGGAGGGGATCGAAACCGGCTGGAACGTTGGGATCGGTGGTGCGGGGTTCGATCGAACTCGTATAAAAAGCATCGCCTCGGCGGCGGACTTGGGCGACGATCGCGTTAGCATTGGCCCGCTGTGCGTCTGCAATCAACTTGGTGACTTCTTGAGGCGTTTTGAAGCCTGGGTTGAATGCGTCCACCCAGAAAGCCCGAAATTCGGCGGTTTGCGGCGGAAGTGTGGCGATCGCCCGGTTTGGGAGGTTTGAGAACCAGCCGGGAATCAGCAGAAAACTAATTGTTAAGCCGATCGCGAACAGGCTTGACAAAAAGAATGTTTTGTGTTTACGCATGAACAATGTGTGAGAGAGCGTTGAACTGTCTTTTACGGACTTTTGGTCTGAGAGTCCGGTTGACATTTTCGCACATCGGTGCAAGTTGGGACGAAAATAAGCTCAATTGGCGATCGAAAACATCACCTAATTTTCTGGATACTTTCTTGATGTGTGAAGGACTCGGAGAATTTCTACGCTTTCTTCTTTTACTCGATAGACGATAAGATAAGATGTATTGGAAATGACAAGTTCTCTAGTAGATTCTACGCGACCAATTCTGCCCGTAAAAGGAAACTCTGCGAGTTGACCTGCAGCACTCTGAATCCTTAAAATTAATTGCCTTGCTGCCTCTGGATTGTCTTTGACAATATATGCGTGAGCCTGTTCTAGATTTCGCAAAGCTTGTCGCAGCCACTTAATTTTCATTAGTCAATTTGGCAAAAACTGCTTGGACTTCATCATCGCCGGCAAAGTCTCCAGCTTCGGCCTCGGCAACACCTTTGTTAATCTCATCTAGCAGCCATTGATAAATCTCCAGATAAGAAGCGATCGCTTCATTCAAAACATAACTGAGATCCCGATCCATAACAGTAGCGATCGCCCTCAGCGCCTCTTTTTTTTCGCTATCAATTGGAAACGTCACATTTTCTTGATTCATGGCTGCCTCTTGCTGTTAGGGGAAGAGATTAGAATGCTACCATGATAGCCTATAGATCCCAATTTGGGACGAAAATAAACTAAACTGGCGATCCTCTTCGTTGGCGCAGCCCCCGCAGGGGCGGGCTTCACTAACGCACTTTTCTTAACAAATGATAGCACCACAATTTCCAACCCTAGCCATTCCGGGCGACAGCAACACAACAGCCAGCAATTTACTCGATCGAGTAGACCTCCTGCGGTTAGAAGCAACCCAAAAATTGCAGCAAAACCAGAGAGGAGAAAAAGGACAATTCTTGACACCTTGCTCCGCAGCAAGTTTGATGGCGGGAATGTTTGAATTCAAGTTTCCCGATATATCATTATTAGATGCAGGTGCAGGTATTGGTTCCCTTATAGCAGCCGTTGTTTGCGAGCTTTGTCAGCGCCCCAAAAAACCGCAAACCATGCAGGTAACAGCTTATGAAATTGATATTATTTTGATTGACTACCTCAAACAAACCTTAGAATTGTGTAGAATTGAATGTCAGAACTTTGGCATAATCTTTACCAGTCAAATTTGCAGAGTAGACTTCATTCAAGAAACTGCTGAAATGTTGAATCCCAATCTATTTATCAACTCAAAAAAACTGGAATTTACCCATGCAATCATCAATCCTCCCTATGCTAAAATTAACGCTAAATCTCAAGCCAGAACTTTACTGCGTTCTATAGGAGTAGAAACCGGCAATCTCTACACTGGTTTTATGATTGCCGCTGCTAGCTTGCTCAAACCAAACGGTGAATTAGTATCGATTACTCCCCGCAGTTGTTGCAACGGTTTATACTTTCGAGATTTTCGTAAAGTCTTCCTACAAATGATGGCTTTACGTCAAATACATATCTTTGAATCGCGACAGGAAGTATTTCGCGATGATGCTGTTTTGCAAGAAACAATTATTATTCGCGCTACCAAACAAATAGAAAAGCCAGATACTGTAACGATTACCTCAAGTAACGGTGCTGATGACGATCTAATTTTGTGTCATAATATACGATATACTGATGTAGTTAACCCCAAAGATTCCGATCAATTTATTCGGATTTTGCCAGATGCCATCAGCCAGCAATTAGTTGAGCAAATGGCTCAATTTACTTGCACGCTAAAAGAATTAGGTTTAACAGTTTCCACCGGAAAAGTTGTAGATTTTCGCGTTGGTTCTGACTTGCGGCTAGAACTAGAAAAAGATGCAGTTCCACTGATTTATCCAGGACATTTATCGGCTGGGTTTGTTGAATATCCCACCGCCACAAAAAAGCATCAAGCTTTAGCAGTCACCGAAAAAACTGCTGCACTCCTCGTACCCAACGAACATTATGTTTTGACCAAGCGCTTCTCGTCAAAGGAAGAACAAAAGCGAATTGTTGCAGTTGTTTGGGATTCCCACAAAATTAATAGTTCTAGCGTTGGTTTTGAAAATCATTTAAATTACTTTCACCAACAAGGACGCGGATTAGACCTCACTCTGGCGCGGGGATTGACTGTTTATCTAAATTCGAGTTTGGTAGATGGGTTTTTCCGGCTGTTCAACGGACACACTCAAGTTAATGCTACTGATTTACGCAATTTGCAGTATCCTAATTTAGAGCAATTACTTTTATTGGGCGCTCAAATAGGAGAAATATTTCCTACACAGCGGGAGATTGATGAACTTGTTGACAGACAACTGCAGAAAGCGGCAAATTCTGGATTTATATAAAGTCTGGCGATCGCCCTTCATGTTAAACTTTTTGCCAGCTCATTTTCTGGAAAATATACGGTAATTAAGACTCAAGACTGTAAACTGTTTTAGGCGTCAACTGCAATATAGCTAATTCAAGACTTGCGCGCGGGTGGTCAGAAACCGGGTTTTTTGCAAAAATCTTTCGCACTCGTCCACAGATTCGGTTAAAAACCCGGTTTCTTTGGCTTTAGCGCATCCGAAAGATAGAGTGTGCGCGTAAGTCCTATAATTGCAATTCTCAATTCATTTCAACGTGAATCTATGCAACCTATCGACTGGTTAATTGTCCTACTTTACCTGATCTTCTCCCTATCGGTGGGCTTATATCTCTCCCGCAAAGGGTCGAAGAGTATGGTAGATTTTTTTGTATCGGGTCGATCGCTTCCTTGGTGGCTGGCTGGTAGCAGCATGGCGGCTACCACTTTTTCCATCGACACTCCCCTCTACGTTGCTGGAATAGTCGGCAATCGGGGAATTGCTGGCAATTGGGAGTGGTGGAGTTTTGGCATTTCTCACATTATTATGGTGTACGTTTTTGCCAAAATGTGGCGGCGTTCTGAAGTCATTACCGATGCGGAACTGACAGAGGTTCGCTACGGTGGCAAAACGGCGGCTGTTTTGCGGGCTACAAAAGCATTTTTGTTTGCTGTTCCTATCAACTGCATCGGTATCGGCTACGCGATGTTGGCCACGGTGAAAGTTGTAGATGCTTTGCAAATCTGGCAGGGTTTTGGGATTGAACCGGGACAAAATCTCAAGTTTTTGAGCGTTCTCGGTATCAGTGTTTTAGTGTTAATTTACGCTGGTTTTGCTGGTTTGTGGGGCGTGGTTGCTACTGATTTTTTTCAGTTAGTTTTGGCACTTGTGGGGGCTGTTTTAGTAGCATTTTTTGCTCTCAGCAGCGATCGCATTCACGGAATTCACGCCCTGATTCCGGCAGTACAGCAGGCTACAAAACAGGATATTTTATCATTTTTTCCCTTTAGTATTGGGTCTGGTGGCTTTCGGTGGAGTGAGGCGGCTGGCATTACTTCAAGCACATTTTTAGCTTATCTTGGCGTTCAGTGGTGGTCGTGGCGGCGCAGCGACGGCGGCGGTGAATTCATTCAGCGTTTGATCGCTGCGAAAGATGAAGCGGAGGCGGAAAAGTCGGCTTGGCTGTTTAATATTTTGAATTACGTGGTGCGGCCTTGGCCTTGGATTATTGTAGCTTTGGTGGCGATCGCAGTTTATCCTGATTTACAAGACCGGGAATTGGGCTATCCCAAATTGATGTTAGATTTTTTGCCGCCTGCAGTTTTGGGGTTAGTAGTCGCATCGCTGCTGGCTGCTTTTATGAGTACGGTTTCTACTTCAATTAACTGGGGCGCTTCCTTTGTAACTAATGATTTGTATCTCCGCTTTGTCAAGCCCGATGCTACTCAAGACGAACTCGTGTGGGTTGGTCGGCTTTCTTCGATTTTTGTGACTGCTTTGGGTGCGGTGGCGGCTTATTTTGCACAGGATGTGGCGACGGTTTTTCGGTTGGTAATTGCGATCGGTACTGGTTCGGGATTGGTGTTAATTTTGCGCTGGTTTTGGTGGCGAATTAATGCAGCGGCGGAACTGACAGCAATTCTCGGCGGTTTTGTGGTGGGTTTGACTACCAGTTCGGTGCCGGCTTTGCAAATTCAAGACTTTGGTTTGCGTTTGATGTTTATTACGGTGACAGTTGGCATTCTGTGGATCGCGGCGATGCTGCTGACTCCCGCAGAATCTGACGAGACTCTTGATGAATTTTACCGCCGCGTGCGGCCGGGCGGGCCTGGTTGGAAAAGACAGCGCGATCGCACTGGTTTAGAACCGATTCAAGATTTAGGAACTGACCTCAAACGGGTAGTAGCGGCGATTGTATTAATGTTTGGGTCGATGTTGGCGATCGGCGGATTTTTACTGCTTCAGCCGCTAACTGGATGGGTATCTTTAACCGCTGCTGTTGTCGGCGGGATGTGTTTGCGACAGCTAAATAAGATCAAGGTTTTACCGATGCCGAGGCCCGGACTGGATGATGTAGATTAGGGAATAACGAAGCGCGATCGGCAAGGTTTGTAGTGCGGAATGCGAGTCCGCACTACAAACGAAATCAATCGGTGCTGGCGGCGCACCCTGCATGATTAGCCAGCAGCCAATTAAATCGAAATAAAATCGCTAGCTGTTAGCGGACTCCTGGAAATGCCGGGAATACTGGCAATAACTTCGCCGCTGCTGGCAATTTCGATCGTTGTTGAAACATCGCCTTGAGTAACTCTCAATTGGTTGAAACTCAAACCTTTGGTCAAACCTATTAAATCTTCGCCGCTTTGAAAGTCTATAAGTAAGTCTGTACCCGCGCCTGCTCCTAACACCAATACGTCGCGTCCGCTGCCACTAATTAAGAGATCGGCACCCAATCCACCAACGAGTGTATCGTCCCCATCTCCACCATCCAAATTATCATCTCCTTTGCCGCCAAATAGCTGATCGTTGCCGGTGCCACCGCTGATAATATCATTGTTGCGACTGCCGATGAGAGTGTCATTTCCCCCGTTACCAATAATAATATCGTCGCCGCCAAAACCTATGGCTGTATTATTGGCATCGTCGCCTAATAAATAATTAGCTTGAGATTGGTTGAGAGCATTTTTGATGGTAAGAATGTTTCCGAAAAATGTGGCTCCCGGAGCGTTTCTCGATTGCTCGAAGGTGCTGCGCGATTGCAGTGATGCTCCCAATTCTGGCAGCACAAAGTCTATGCCAGCTAGCAGTTCTAAATAATCTGAATCTGTAAAAGTAAAGTCTGGGCTACTCAATTGGTTTGCAGAAATTTCTGTTTGAGTAAAACCGAGAGGAGGAGTTGTTAATAAACCTGTTTGCGTGTGCTTTTCTAGAACTAATAGCGGGTTAATAATCGGGTTGGTAAATGTTTGTAAAAAAACTTTTCCTGGCAGAAAAGCTTCTCCTCCCAAACTCACAAAGTCGCCGCTAACAATGTAGTGAGTTACATTTTTGCTGGTACCG
The DNA here is from genome assembly GCF_036705185.1 of Microcoleus sp. B4-D4. NCBI lineage: Bacteria > Bacillati > Cyanobacteriota > Cyanophyceae > Oscillatoriales > Microcoleaceae > Microcoleus > Microcoleus sp. B4-D4. Next base: position 38,516 of record NZ_JAUBTX010000005.1, read on the forward strand.
GCTTTCTGTGTAAAAGTATTGACTGTGCTCCGATCGACTCCGGGAGAATTGAATGTCACCACATCTCCGATCGCAGATGTGAATTCGCTGGCGGCTAGCTGGGTTAAGGCACCGCCCAAGCTGTGTCCGAGAACGTCTGGCGGCAAGCGGTTGGGGTTTTTTGCTGTATTTTGACCGATTTCTGTCAGCCAATTTCCTAGGGCTTGTTTGTTGGCTTCAAATTGGTTGAAACCGATGCCTCGCGGGTCTGTGTTGGCAACTTCGTCGAGCGGTTGGTCAACGCCACGAAATACGAGAACTGGCGGTTTGTCTGGGGTGGTGGATATTAAGCCGATCGCGTGAAACCCAGTTGTAGGATCGTCAAAGGTGCGATCGATTTGGTAGCCGGCAGCGCTCAAACCAGTTTGAACTACAGTTTGAAACTGGGGGTTGTTATCTATGTAAGCAACTTGTTTCGCTAAAGTTTCGTAAACGGCGGGGGAAGAAGGCATATTTTTTATTTCCTGTGTTTGAATCGGGAATTAGTTTTTAACCTGGTTAATTCATTTTACTGTAAACTGGATTAATTAACAATATTAATTTATTCAATTTTGCAATTATAAAATTATCAAAATAACAAAGCAAGCCAACCGAATTTAGTAAAAATTATTACTTGTTTTTTACTAAATTTGGCTCGCTTTTACGATATCCAAACTACAAATTTTTATCGCACTAAAGCTGCACAAAATCAGACTGAGTAATCTCGCTAGCCGACACGCCTGTGAGAGTAGCCAGAATTTCGCCAGTAATTGGGATAGAAATTACAGCTCCCTCACCACCTTGGCGGACTATAATTAGAGGAAAAGTTAGCCCCCGCGATAGTGCAATTAAATCTTCACCCTTTTTAAAATCGACAATTACATCGCCTCCGCCGCCGGATTCCAATACAAAGCGATCGCGCCCCGCACCGCCGATCAAAATATCGTTGCCAAACTCGCCGGACATCAAATCGTTTCCGTCGCCACCCTCCAAATAATCGTTATCTCTGCCGCCGTACAAGAAGTCGTCACCCTCATCACCGGTGATGCTGTCATTACCTCGATTTCCTCTGAGAGTATCGTTACCTCTGCTGCCGATCATGGTATCCTCGCCCTTGCCACCGGTAGCAGTATTGTTGCGAATGTCGCCCAATAAATAATTTGATTGCAGAGGAGCTAAACCGTATTGTATTTCTCTGATTAACTGCACAAAAGAAAATTCTGGTGCTGTTCTCAAACTCTCTACACCCGATCTCTTTCTCATTGCTATTGACACACTGGGCAGGGCAAAATTTAGCGCTGCGATAAATTCGTTAAAATCGGAGTCGTTGTCGTTATAAGCAAAGTCGGGTTTGTTTAAGTCTTCGACGGAAATTTGCCTCTGGAAAAAATCTGCGGGCGGAGCGCTTAATAAATTTTCTGTTCGATGTTTTGCCAAAACAGTTAAGGGATTAATGCTCGGATCGGTAAAATTTTGGATAAATACTTTTCCCGGTATAAATGCTTCGCCAAACAAGCTGACAATATCTCCGCTGACAATGTAGTGATTGACATTTTTGTTGCCAACTCTGCTGAGATTTTTCCGAAAAGCGTTGAATGTAGTGGTTGAGACTCCGGGAGAGTTGAAAGTAAATATGTCGCCGGTGATAGATGTGTATTCGGTGGCTGTGATTTGAGCGATCGCTCCGCCCCAACTGTGACCGACGATATCGGGCAATAATTTGCTGGGGTTTTTAGTAGTATCTTGACCGATTTCTGTGAGCCAGCTTTTGATGCTATCTTTGTTTTTTTCAAATTCTGGTAAGCCGATGTCGCGGGAGTCGGAAAACATAGCATCGCCGTCGATGAAATCTGTACCTCTAAATACGAGGACTGGCGGATTTCGGGAGTCGGAGGAACCGAAGCCGATCGCATAAAATCCAGTTTCTCGGTCGTCGAATATGCGATCGATATAGTAGCCGTTAGTATCCAGGAAACGCACCACGTCATTCTGCGCGTTGGGCTTTTCATTCAAAAAAACAATTGACTTAGCTAGAGTTTCATAAACTGCTGGCGAGGCACTCATAATCTTATATTTTGTGTTTGTTGGTACTGGCGATCGCTCTTTTTGAGAGCTAATTGTCTAATGGCAGCATTATAGCTGACAAGATTTGTATGGTACAATTGATAAAATCAACTCAAGAATTAAGTTTTTGCGGTTATGGCTATCATTCGTCAATACATTGCTCCCTTTATAGCGATATTAATATTTTTCGTAGCTCTGGTATCAGTCAGCGCTCGCATCTTTTTGCCGGCTGACATGGCTGCCCCGGCACCGATTGAGGAAGAGATCCCCCAAAAGCAAGCGGCAGTAGTGAATCCAATTTTCTTGGGCCTAAATGATGTCGCTCTCGGTGTCCGAGTCCGTTGATGTCTGCTCAACTAATACCGGGCTACGCGCTGCGATCGGGATCGGGACTCGATCGGGCAAAACTTGTAAAGTTCCTGCACCGGACTTACGGAGAACTTTACCCCGATCGGGAATTGGGACATTTGTCTCAAACTGTCGAACAGTATTTTTCTAACCAGACGCCGCTTTGGTGGATAGAGTGCCTGAAAAACACCCCCCAAGAGCAAGAAAATTTGCCCGTGCTGCCTTCGCAGTATCTCAATCCCAAATCTCCAGCGCTAAATCCCCAATCGGTTGTCGGATGTTTGTGGCTGGGAAATGCGATCGACCAAACCACTGGATTGCGCCACGGTCACATTTTTTTGCTATACATCGCGCCGGAACACCGCCGTCAGGGACTCGGTGCAGCTTTAGTGATTCATGCTGAAAATTGGGCGCGTTCTAGGGGCGATCGGCAAATTGGTTTACAAGTTTTTCTGAGCAATCAGCCTGCTATGAATCTCTATCAAAAGTTAGGCTATCAAAGCCATTCTGTCTGGATGAACAAATCACTTTGACCGAAAGCATCCAGGATACAAGCCCCCGGATTCATCCGTGGAGAAATAAAAAACCTGTATCCGATGAAACTTGCCCCCCGAATTTATCCGTGGGGTCAATGCTTCAATTCTAAAATCTAAAATCTAAAATCTAAAATCGATTGACGGCTGACTCAGTTGCACCCGTAGCATCCTCAGTGCGGTAAAGTTTTTTTATGAACAATAACGAGTACCCCAACGCCCTTGATACTGAGACGGAACTGGAAAGCCCTTTGGATCAATTTGACGAATCCGAACCCCCGCTGCCAGATCCAGAGGAAATGCTGCCTTTGCTGGAATCCCCGGAACCTCAGCACCGGATGATTGCGGCGCGGGCTTTTTGCGAACTGCAGGACGATCGCGCGATTTCGCATTTAATTAATTTGTTGAGAGACGGTTGCCCCTTGGTGCGGGTAAGCGCGTCCTATGCTTTGGGGCGAAATCCGAGTCCCGATGCTGTGGAACCGCTAATCGAGCAGCTTAACTGCGACTGGAACGGTTACGTTCGCAAAGGGGTAGTTTGGGCCCTGGGAAATTGCAGCGATCCCCGCGCTTTGCCATCTTTAATTGATGCTTTGAGAACTGATATTTCGGCGGTGCGTTTGTGGGCGGCGAGTTCGCTGGGTCAAATGGCAAAAGTTGGTTACTATGTGGTGATTGCAGCGATTCCGCCGTTGATTGAATCGCTGCGGGGAGATGCTGTATCTGCTGTGCGGAGCAACTCTGCTTGGGCGATCGGACAACTGGCGCGGGAATTGCCGAATAATGTAGTGTACGCTGGGGCGATCGACGCTTTAATTGAATCTTTAGAAGAAGATGCAGATATGGGCGTGCGAGAAGATGCAAAATCTTCCCTGTTGCGAGTCGGCGACCCGCGCGGATTGCAGATAATTGAAGATTTAGAAATGGAAGGAATTTTGTGATCTAATTATCGCAATAAAATACCGATTACTAATTCCCTTACCCGCGAGCGATTATGACATTCATCAATCCTAAAACAGATTTTGGCTTCAAAAAGATTTTTGCTTCGCCTCAGAGCAAAGAAGTTTTGATTAGCTTCCTGAATGCGATGCTCTACAACGCACAGCCGACAATTCAAGATTTAGAAATCATCGACCCCTACGCCGCACCGACAATTAGTGGTTTAAAAGACACTTACCTCGATGTCAAAGCCAAAATTACGGGCAACAAAACTGTCATTATCGAAATGCAGGTAATTAATGTAGAAGCTTTTACTAAGCGCGTCATATACAATGCAGCCAAAACCTACGCGACTCAGCTCAAACCGAGAGAAGGCTACTCAAAATTAAATCCTGTGATTGCTTTAACAATTACAGATTTTGTGCTGTTTGAAAATACCGAAAAATTCCTCACCCATTTTGTTTTTAAAGAAGTCGAAGAAAACATCGAATATTACAGAGAAATAGAATTATTTTTTGTAGAACTGCCGAAATTTAATAAAGAACTGGAGCAAGTCGAAAACCTGATTCAAAGCTGGGTTTATTTTATCAAAAACGCTACTAAACTTGATGAAATTCCCGAAAAATTTGCATCAATACCAGAAATTAATACAGCTTTTTCCATCGCCAGCAAAACTAATTTAAGCGTTGATGAATTAGCCGAATTAGAAAAGCGAGAAATGTTTTTTGAAGACCAGCGCGGTGCTATTACTAAAAGCCGCAAAGAAGGCATAATTGAAGGACAGATAGCATTAATTCTGCGTCAAATAGCGCGGCGCACAGGTGAGGTTTCGCCGGAAATTCAAACTCGCATCCAGCAGCTATCTCTCGAACAATTGGATGATTTAGGTGAAAATTTGTTGGATTTTAGCAGTCAAGAGGATTTGATTGCTTGGCTTGAATCGGTTTCGGGATGAATCTCTACACTCATTTAGTTCGATCGAGAGGACTTGAATCTTCTTTTTGTCTTTGAGTCCATCAGGACTAAAGTCCTTACTGCAAACCGATTTTATTGTTTGTATAGTAGCGGTTGAAAGCGCGATCGTCCGATCTAATCTCACAAGTCAGGTTCCCGATCGCCACTCCCCGCCTTTACCTGAGAGAAACCGGGTTTTTTACCAAATCTGCGGGTATAAACCTATATTTTCCCAAAAAACCCGGTTTCTGACTGTATCGCAAATCCCAAATCCCCAATCTACAATCCCAAATCGTCCGATTTGCCGATCGCGATTCCAGCCAACCACGCCGTAGTCCAAGCACTTTGGAAGTTGAAACCGCCCGTCACGCCGTCGATATCCAAGATTTCGCCAGCAAAGAAAAGTCCGGGACAGCGGCGGCTTTCCATTGTCTTAAAATCGACTTCTTTGAGGTTGACACCGCCGCAGGTGACGAATTCTTCCTTAAATGCGCCTTTTCCAGCAATCTGATATTCGCCTTGAATGAGTTCTAGCAGGAGGCGATCGAGGATTTTGTTGGATAAGTCGGCCCAGCGTTTTTGTTCGTCAATGCCGATCGAACTTGTCAAACGTTCCCAGAGGCGGCGCGGTATTGGAAACGGACAGCTAGAGGCGATCGATCGGTGCGACAACTGCGACTTAACCGCTAGCAGTTGCTGCCGCAAAACCTCCGCATTGTACTGGGGCAGCCAATTAATCAGCACAGATGTTTTATAATGGCGATCGTGCAAAAATCTCGCACCCCAAGCCGAAAGTTTGAGTACAGCAGGCCCGCTTAAACCCCAGTGAGTAATTAGCAAAGGCCCGCTTTGTTCTAATTTAGCTCCCGGCAATTTGACCTTAGCATTAGGAACCGAAATTCCGGCTAAATCTTTGATTCTGCTGTCAGAAATATTAAAAGTAAATAGAGAAGGAACGGGCAGTTCTACAGTATTACCTAACTCTTTTGCCCACTTATAACCCGATGGATTGCTGCCTGTAGCGAGCAGAATGCGATCGCACTTAAATCTCTCCCCCGATTTCAACTCAATTTCAAATCGAGTTTCATCCGTAGGGGCGATATCCCCTTGTTCGCACTCTGCGTTATTGCCAGTTAATTTCGTTACAGAAACTACTGCATCGCCCGTGCGAATTTTTACCCCCGCATCCTCAGCAGCCCGGATCAAACAGTTAACAATTGTCCCCGAATCATCTGTAATCGGAAACATTCGCCCGTCTTCTTCGGTTTTCAATTTCACACCGTGACTGGCAAACCAATCAACAGTATCGCGGGGTTGAAATCGAGTAAAAGCACCGCGCAGAGCTTTCCCTCCTCTGGGGTAATTCTGCACTAAAACACCGGGGTCAAAACAAGCATGAGTGACGTTGCAGCGCCCGCCGCCAGAGATGCGAACTTTTGCCAGGAGTTGCCGGCCAGCTTCTAGTAAAGTGACGCGGGCATGAGGGTAGGTTTTGGCGCAGGTAATGGCACTAAAAAAACCCGCTGCACCGCCACCTATGACTGTAATTTTGAGGATTCGATCGGACAAATTTTTTCTCGCTTATTCTTCTGGTTCAAAATCGGATTTTGCCGCCCCGCAAGTGGGACAAACCCAATCGTCGGGGATATCTTCAAAGGCAGTACCGGCAGCTATGCCTCCGTCGGGGTCGCCTTCTGCTGGATCGTAGACGTAAGCGCAAACTGTACAAACGTATTTTTGCATTTGCTTAACTCAATTTTAGATTGTCAGCCTATAGATTGTACTTGACAACGCAACCTAGTGCAATACCACTTTCTAAAAGTAATGAGACTTTGGGTGATTCCCAAATTATTATTAAAAATTAAGTTGTTTACAATTATAAATTATAAGATATAATTAAGGGTCGAAAAATTAATAACTTAAGCACATCCTACAGTTTTCTTTCCTATAAGTTGCGAGATAATAAGGAGGCAGAGCCTCCGGATCTGCATTACCAGGCACAGCCTGGTAACGAGAAATACCACTTTCAAAAAATCATGAGATTTTCAGCTATTCTCAAATGATTAAAAAATAAGTTTTTCATAATTATAAAATCTAAAATCTAAAATCTAAAATCGTCAAAGCCTCCAGAACCGCAGTTCTAGAGGCTTGATGGTATTTTTTATTAGTTTACTGCGAGATTGCAAGACTAGACTTTCGCTAAAGGCTTAGTCCAAACGCCGGTTTCATCTTCTTCGTACTCCTGATGAATAGCGTTCCAAGCGGTGTGTTCCGCTTGTATCGAGTCGTTGCTTTCGTCAAATGCGGTGTTGTAGGATTCCATGAAGGTTTTTTGTGCTGCTTCCGACAGGTGCGATCGCACTTCTGGAGATAAATCTGCCGGACTGTTGCAGCGACCTTTGACGGCACGCGGCAGCGTCATCTCGCTAACTGAAACTTCTTCGCCACCTGCACTTTCTAGCAATAGTTGAAATTCGCCCGATTTATCTGCGGCGACTTCTGCCATCACGAGAAATTCGCCTGCTTCGACGCGGGTTTGATAGATAGTTGCTTTCTCTTCGGGCATTCCCAAAGCGACTAAAGCGGAAACTAGACCAGCACCGGCCGAACCTGCGATCGCGCCGCTAGCTGCACCCAACAGTACAGCACCCAGCGGGCCTGCGGATACTACTGCACCGACAAAGGGAATAAACAGCACGCCGACGCCAGTTAGCAAACCCAAAAAAGAACCGAATAAGGAACCAAAAATCGCTCCACTTCGCAAGCCTCCTAAAATCACATCTTTTTTGGTAAGAAAGCCGGCAATTTTAGTTTTAGATTGAAAGTTTTTGCCCATTACTGAGATGTGGTCGCGGGATACTCCGCGATCGAGCAACCGCCGAATTACGCCGTCTAATTGTTCTTCTTCCTTAAATACGGCTGAAACTGTGCGTTCTGCTAGATATTCCTCTGTCATTGTTTCTCCTTGATGGTTTTTCGATTAGTTGTGCTGGTATTTAGTATAGGAGGAGACTGTAGGGCGATCGCATCGATCTTGAGAGAGAGGTGAATGCGATCGGAGATAGTTTGAGGCTCTATCAAAAGAGTTAAGGAATTTTGTAATTGGCGATCGCTCAACTCTGACAGAGACTTATTCATCTCTGATATAAGCCCCCAAATATTCCAAGTTATTTATCATTTCCTCTGCTGATTTAGTAGCCATCAGATTCACAATTCCTCGCATTTGTTCACCCACTGAGTAACGCTGTTGTTGTGCAAGAATGATTCCTGCATGATTTCTATATTCCGCTAAAAATTGACTGTGCAAACTGCTGAAATCTCTCCTATTAAAGCTGTAAAGGACTCGCCCTTGCTCAGTTGCCCAAATTAGCTGTTCTTCATCTAAATAGCTGACTCTGTTAGCTTCGGAGGTAGTCAATACGTCTATTCCAGAATTTCGCAGAGCCAATATCAGAGCTTGTTTCTGAATATCTTCATCGAGATACAAACGAATTTGAGTCACGATAAATTACCTACCATAGATTCTGCTTCCAAGCGCTCCCACTCAGCATTTTCTGCTGCTATATCCGCGTCGATTTGGTCTTTGTTCGCATAATAGTAGGCTAATGCACCATAAATTTGTGCTAAAGTCAAGTGCGGTTTTTCATCAAGGATTTGTTCTGGAGTCAGCCCAGCATTGAAATCAATAGCAATATTTTCTACGGTAATTCGAGTTTCGGCGATGCGGGGACGGCCGCCGCAAGTTCCAGGCGTGCTGACAATTAGCGTTCCAATATCAACGGCAGTTGTCATATTTACCTCGATTGAGTTAACTTTATTTTATTGTAACGCAGCTTCATTTCTACCCGATCGCACTTTCTCAACATTAACCAATGCCACTAGCACCTTTTTTTCCTGTCGTTCACCCGATTCTCAAAACAGCTTTTCCCGGATGTCTGTGGACGGGAGATATCAACAGCCGAGAAATAGCCCTAACATTTGACGACGGGCCGCACCGTCAGCACACACCTCAACTGCTAAAAGTTTTAGATAAATACGACATCAAAGCAAGTTTTTTCTGGCTGGGATTTTGCGTGGACAGGCATCCAGAAATTGCCAAAGAAGTGTACGATAGCGGACAATGGATAGGTCTCCACGGCTACCAGCACGTATCGTTTGCCAAACTCAAAACCCACGAACTCAAACACAGTTTAGAAGACACGCAAAAAGCAATTAGCAAAGCTTGCGATTTAGACCCACAATTAATCCGCGACGTGCGGCCGCCAAACGGCATTTTTACGCCGCGAACATTAGAGTTATTGCAACAGTGGGAATATCGTCCCGTAATGTGGAGTGTCGTCCCGGAAGATTGGGTGCGGCCGGGGGTGATGAAAGTTACTAGCCGCGTCGTGCAGCAAACAGAAAACGGTTCAATTATTGTGCTCCACGACGGCTATTCCGGCGGCGAAGATGTTGCCGCTGCTGCTGACAAGATAATTCCCTTTCTTTTGTATAAAGGTTACAAATTCGTGACAATCGATCGACTGTGGCAACAGGCAAATATTCAAATAACCGGAAATTAAGTCAATGAAAAAAACACTGTTTATTACATCTCTTTGTTTGGCAAGTGCCGGATGGGCGATCGAGCTTTCTCCTGCGTCCCTCAGTGCTGAGATTCCACTTGTCGTTCAGCAGCCAGCCGGTGACGTATCCGAGCCTAGGAGCGACGCGAAACCCGTTCAAGTCGAACTGCTAAATCCCGGAGTGGAACCCCGACAACAGTTGCGTTTAAAACCAAGTTTAGGTGTTAAACAAACGACTACTATGGCTGTAAAAATGGAGATGGAAGTGTCTACAGCCGGCAGAAGTACGAAGGTGAATAAAGTTCCGACAATGGTCTTAAATATAGACACAAAAGCCACAAAAATTGATACCAATGGAGATATTCACTACGATTTTTTATACGCTAGTGCAGATATTGCTGCTGATACTCCAAATTTGCCAACTGCGGCCCTGGATAGTATGCGATCGGCAGTTAAAAAGTTAGTTGGATTGAAAGGTTCTTTCATCATGGATAGTCGGGGCGCGAGTAAAGGAGGTAGCTTTACTTTGCCGGAAGAAGCGGACAACAACACCAAAAAAATGGTTCAAAATATGTCTAAATCTTTACAACAGCTTGCCTCGCCTCTGCCGGCAGAAGCAGTTGGCAAAGGTGCTAAATGGCGTATCTCTTTTCCATCTAATGTCAGTGGCATGAATCTGAATCAAATTGCTACCTATGAATTGATTGGCTTGCAAGATGGAGTTGCAACTCTCAAAACTAGCGTAGAACAACAAGCAAATCCCCAAAATTTGACTTTACCCCAATTACCTGCTGGCTCTACTATGGCCATAAAATCTTTTGCGTCTCAGGGTCAGGGAGAAGTTATAATGCGACTGGATCAATTAATGCCTGTTCGTTCTGTCGTCTCTATCAATTCTAATTCTGAAATGATTATTAAAGTTGCAGGAAATCCCGAAGAATTAACAATGAAAACAAAAATGTTGATGGAGATGACTTTGGATTCTAAATAAGCGCTCGATCGGGTTGGAATACCTGATATAGCAACCGCCAAGGTTGTTAAAGCATTTATGGTTATTGAACCTTTTGACTACGCTCAGGGAGCAATGACCAAAGGGCCTTGGCGACTGGTATACTATGTAAACCTTGCGTGAGTTTTGATCGCAAATTTGGTGACAAAGGAGGCTGTTCTATGGTTCGATCGCACAAACGTCAAGCTGTCATCGCTTTAGTCGCAGCTTTGGGCACAATCATCGGAAATTTAGTGTTTCCAGGCCTGAATGTAGCCCCGGCATTGGCCGAGGCCAAATTTCAGGATGTTAAAAACCATTGGGCCCAAGGTTGCATAGAAGAATTAGCAGACAAAAAAATCATCAGTGGCTACTACGAAGACGGCAGTTTTCGCCCGAACCGCCCAGTCAGTCGCGCTGAGTTTGCGGCAATGCTGCGTAGGGCTTTTCCAGATGCAAAAACAGTCCGCAATCCGATCGACTTTGCAGATATTCCCACAAACTACTGGGGTTATAAACCAATTCGAGAAGCTTATCAGACGGGTTTTCTATCCGGTTATAGCGGCAGTATTTTTAACCCGACTCTTAACATTCCCCGCTGGCAGGTTTTGGTAGCATTAAGCAGCGGCTTGAAATATACGCCTACAGGGCCAGCGGCTGAGATTTTGGATGCGACTTTTGAAGATGCGCCGGAAATTCCAGAATTGGCAAGAAATGCGATCGCCGCCGCAGCAGAAAAACAACTTGTGGTCAATTATCCCGCCGTCAAACAGCTAGAACCTACGCGCAATGCTACCCGCGCCGAAGTAGCAACTTTCTTGTGTCAGGCGATCGCCAAACCCGGACAAACAGCCTTAGTTCCCTCGCAATACATCGCCCAAGTCCCAACGAATGTCGGCCCGGCGAGAACCACAGAAACCTCGGAATCTGGGAATATTCGGGCAGAAGTTTCTTTCATCAAAGAAGGAGAAAATGCCAAAAATATCCGCATCAAAATCATCCGCAGCGGTCAAATATTATTAGACGAACCAGTGCTAATTCCGACTCGTTCTCTAGTAGACAATCCCGATAAAAAAGCCAACGAAGAAGTATCAGAAGGGCGTTTGTTATCGGTGCGAATCCGCGATTTTGACGGCGACAAAGAACCGGAAGTGATGGCAGATTTAGTCTCAATCAATAGCGGTGTCCGCTGCTGCAATTATTCGTTTATTTACCGCTACGACTCAGCAGCCAAAAAATACACTCACATCAAGCATTTTTGGGGCAATGTCAGCTACGAAATTGTCGATTTTGGCAAAAATGATATCCCGGAGTTCAAGAGTCTAGACGGGCGATTTGCAGAGGCTTTTACAAATTATGCGGATTCTCGGTTGCCGCTGCAAATTTGGCAGTACCGCCAAGGTAAAATGGAAGATGTTACCAAACAGTATCCGGTGGAAGTATACACGAATTCCGCTGAACTGTGGCTGGAATCTAGGAAGCGATCGAGCGAAGATGCAGAGGTGAAAGGGGTGTTGGCGGCATTCATGGCCAGCAAGTATGTTGCGGGCCAGGAGGCGGAAGGTTGGCGGTTGTTGGAGGGGGTTTATCAAGGGCGCGATCGCACTCAATTCTTTGGGAAATTGCGCGAGTTTTTGGTAAGTACGGGATATGCGAGTAAGTAGATAAAGAACCCCCTAAATCCCCTTTTAAAAGGGGAGTAGGGGTTGAGGTTGAACGACTCATGTTTTCGCCTTAAGGAAGGGAACTTTCAAGACTTTCCCCCCCAGGAAGGCAACACTCGAAAGTTCCGCCAACATCACGACGGCGATATTCTACGCTAATGCTATCTGAGGGGTGATTTTCGGCAAAGGTTTTTACCTGGTACTTTTTGAGAATACAAACATTAAGAATTAAATAATTTTACAAAAACTTTATGAATAAATACCAAAACCAGTTGCTGTTTTAGAAGTTAAGCTAAAATAAGTATAAAATATCCCACATAAAATCCCTGAAAATGGTATATCCACCTGCACCTTGGAATTTGCAAGGTTATGCTGTTCAGACTTTACAATTAATAGATGTGGCACGGGTGCGTCCCTTGGTTCCATCTGAGTTAGAAATAGTCTCTGTATTGCCAGGAAAAACCCTAGGTGGAGTTTATATATCCTCCTACGGATTGGGTTCCGTGATGGAGTACAATGAGTTAATTGTCGTAAGCGCGATCGCCAATTATGCAGGAAAATGGGGCGCTTGGATTTCCCACATCTACGTAGACAATCCTAACTCGGTAGCCGGCGGGCGGGAAATTTGGGGACTTCCTAAAGAATTAGCTCAATTTAGTTGGGAAGGTAACGATTCAGTAAAAGCAACACCGCTAGGCTACCGAGTCACAGTTAGCCAAGCAAACAGTCAACTGTGCAGTCTCAATTACAGCCAGCAAAGTTTAGCGCTACCTGTACCTTTTAGCGGAAATATTTTCAGCACAAATCGCAGAAATTTGCTACTATTCAAAGGAGAATTTCAGTCTCGAATCGGTTTGATTAAAGGTAAATTAGAAGTAACTGAAGAAAGTCATTTTGCTAGTTTAAACTTAGGTCAGCCCTTGCTTACAGTGGCCTGCGAAGATATGCGTTTAATAGCAGGTGCGCCGGAAGTTGTAGGGAACAGAGCCGCTGAATTCAGTTATTAGTTAAAATTGGTATTGACCTGCAATTCCTGCGTAAAGCGGGAATTGCAGGTCAATATTAAAGAAACCGGGTTTTGCACCATTAAAAGCGTTGATGCAGTATGTTTGCAAAAAACCCCGGTTTTTGATTGTTCGTGCTGATTTTACTGAAATTAAATCAATTCCAGTTGTACTCATACATGATGTTAACTGTTAACTGTTAACTGTTAACGGTTAACAGTCAACAGTCAACAGTCAACAGTGAATTTACTATTCCGATGAAGAGAGGATTTGATATTAAATGCCAGCCCCCGGAGCGGCTTCAGCACCCATTTCTAAAACCGTACCGCGCAGGAAATCAATTTGCTGCTGAAAGTCCATGCCCTGAACCTTTCCTAATAAAGCTTTTCCGGCTTCGGGAAGTTCATAGTCTGGAGGCACGGGAATAATTGTTCCTTCGTCCATTCCTACTGCTAGAAAATACCAAAAAGCCAGCTTGGTTTCCGGGCTCATCGAGCCGTACATCCGGCTGATTTCAGTATTGGCTTTTGAGGCAATGTCGCGCATTACTTGCAGTTGTTCTTCGTGGGGCAGCGGCTTGACTTGCTCGAACAAACCTTGAGCGATTTCGGAACCGGAAGCACCCGGAGCCGCTGGGGTTATTGACTTGCCCATTTTGGTGTAAACAAACCACAGCAAACCTAATTGGTCGTCTACATTCAAGCTCTGCATATCTGCTTTTCCTTGGTCGTAGGCGCTGGTAGTAGAAAATGTCATTTCAGTCTCCAAAATAATATGTATTGCTCTGTTTGCCGATCGCAAAAACTTGTTTTGCTACTTAATAAAAGTTAGCGAATAAATAGGGAGGCTAGAATCTTGCTGAAGGTAGAGATGAACCCCGACAGTAATTGGTGGTGGCGGCTCCGAAGGTGGTAGGAAGTTTACAACTAAAGGATGATGCGGTGTGTCTCAGGTCAATTAGATTGAGAGCGCACTGGTTCGCAGCATCGGACTTCAGTCCTTCTTAATTTTTGCGGACTACACTCAGGTTTGTAGTGAGGACTTCAGTCCTTCTTAATTTTTTTCTAGTGAGAACTTCAGTCCTTCTTAATTTTGGCAGACTACAGTAAGGTTCGCAGCATCGGACTTCAGTCCTTCTTAATTTTTGCGGACTACACTCAGGTTTGTAGTGAGGACTTCAGTCCTT